>JAKFVC010000149.1 GCA_021732415.1 Planctomycetaceae bacterium | reverse complement strand
GCGTGTCAGTACCAATGGTGGTGGTACGCCAGTCGGTCTGGATGTCGATTCGCTGGGAAATTATGTGGTCAGTTGGCTGCAGGGCCCGGATGTGTTTGTACGCAAATTCGACTCGGCGGGCGTCGCCATGGGTGCCACGTTCCAGGCCAATACGCCGACCGCTCCGGGACAATTTCGGATTCGCACGGCCCCACGAGTCGGTCTGGCTGATTCCGGCCGGGTGTTTGTGACCTGGATGGAGGCCACTCCGCTCTCCCTGGGCTTTAGCAACTATGGCATCTGGATGCGCGAATTTAAGCCCGATCGGAGCTCGGACGGGCTTGAGTTTCGAGTCAATACGGCCCCTGCCGGGAACGACGGGACGTTTGGCCCCTCGGCAGTCAGCGTGGATGGATTCGGCGACATCCGGGTGGTCTGGCAAACCGACGTCACGGGGACGACGGGGACGACCAACGATATCCATGGGCAGAACTACAATCGTGCTCATCGCCCCACGGACATCGTTCTGCAGGACTATACCGTCGATGAAAATCTGCCCCCGGCGACAGTGATCTCGGCGCTGGGCACTGTGGATCTCGATCCGGGAGATACGTTCCTCTATGACCTCGTACCGGGTGCGGCCGACAACGCCTATTTCTCGATTGATCCGCTCGGCAATGAACTCGCGACGGCGGATACGTTTGACTTCGAGGGCAAGCCCAGTTACTCGATCCTGGTGCGAGTGGTTGATTCGTGGCTATATGTCTTCACCAAGACGATCACGATCAGCATTAACGATGTCAACGAATCCCCCACGCTGCAGACGACCAGTTTGACCATCGCCGAGAATCCCGCGCAGGGAGCTCTCGTGGGGACGATCGTCGCCCAGGATCAGGACGCTGGTCAGTCGCTGACCTGGTCCATCACCAAGGGCAATGAGAATGGGGCCTTCTCGATCAATCCGACGAACGGTAAGTTGCTGGTTGCCAATCCCGCGCTGATCAATTTCGAAGTGCAGGCCACTTATACTCTGGACATCACGGTGATGGACAACGGCTCGCCGCGGAAGGGTGTTGCCGGCAAGGTGGTCGTGAAGATTACGAACGTCAATGAAAAACCCACGGCACTCGCTCTGGTCCCCTCGGCCATCCCCGAGAATCAGCTCGTCGGGACGATGGTCGGCACGTTCTCGACCACCGATCCCGACAACGGTGACACGTTTACCTACTCCCTGGTCGCGGGGACGGGCGACAATGACAACGCCCTGTTTGGGATCTCCGGTAATCAACTGCAGAGCGCCACGGTCTTCGATTACGAAACCAAGGCTTCGTACAAAGTTCGCGTCCGGACGACCGATAAGTTGGGCCTCACCGTCGAGAAGGCGCTGATCGTCGGCATCATCAACCAGAATGAACAGCCCACGATCGCGAATGCGAGTTTCACCGTACCGGAAAATTCTCCGGTGGACACCGTCGTGGGCCAGCTGGTTGCCGGCGACGTTGATGCCGGGTCAGTGTTGACGTATTCGATCACGAGTGGGAACAGCTCGGGTGCGTTTGCTGTGAACGCGCTGGGACAGGTGGTTGTGGCCAACCCCGCGGCCCTCAATTTTGAGGGGACCGCCAACTTTGCGCTAGTGGTGAAAGTGTCCGACAGCGGCCTCCCCACCCTCTCGCAGTCGGCCAATGTGGCGATCGCTTTGACGGATGTGTATGAGACTCCCACCGCGATCAATTTGTCGCCGGCGAACGTCCCGGAGAATGAGCCGTCTGGCACTCTGATCGGAACACTGACCACCACCGATTCTGACATCGGCGAGACCTACACGTACGCTCTGGTCAGCGGCGTGGGAGCGAACAATAACGGCCAGGTGAATATCGTCGGCAATCAGTTGTTTACGACCACCACGCTGGATCGTGAGACCCTGTCCACCTTGAAAGTTCGCGTCCTGACGACCGATTCTCACGGGTTGGCGTTTGAGCAGCCGTTGACTGTTACCGTGGATAATGTGAATGAGGCCCCGACTGCTCTGCAACTGTCGGCCCAGGCGGTGGCTGAGAATCTGCCGGGGAATACGCCGGTGGGCACGTTCCAGACCACCGATCCAGACGTGGGTGACGGCTTCACCTATTCGCTGATTTCTGGCGTGGGTGGCGAAGGCAATAGCCAGTTCTCCATCGTCGGGGATCAGTTGCTGACGAATGCGTCGTTCAACTACGAAGCTCAGAATTCGTATTCCATCCTGGTGCGCACGACCGATTTCGGCGGCCAGACATTCGATCAGACATTTATCATCACGATCACTGATGTGAACGATGCTCCACAATTGGGCAACGCTCTGTTCTCGGTGAACGAGAATTCGCCGGCGAACCTGGTTGTGGGAACACTGACAGCCACGGATGCCGACCCCGGAACGGTTTTCACCTACACGTTGAGCGCCACCGGTAATACCGGGGGTGCGTTCGCGATTGATCCCAGCACCGGCCAGTTGAAGATTGCGAATCCGGCTGCCGTCAACTTCGAAGCGAAGCCAGTATTTAACTTGACGGTTGTTGTGACTGATAACGGCAGCCCGCAGTTGTCGGCCAGTGCGGCGGTTACGGTCAATGTGGGGGACATCAACGAGGCCCCGACTTCTCTGGGGCTCACTCAAAGTTCGGTCGACGAGAATCTACCCATCGACACGACGGTCGGGCAGTTCATCGCGGTTGATCCCGATACCGGAAATTCGCTGACCTACAGCCTGATTGCTGGAACGGGTGATACCGGGAATTCGCAATTCCACGTCGTCGGTAACCAGTTGCGTACCTCCGCCGCTTTCGATCGTGAAACTCAAACGAGCTACAGCATCCTGGCTCGAGTGTCCGATCAGAATGGACTGACGTTCGACAAAATCCTGACGATCACCGTCAACAACGTGAATGAAGGGCCGACCACGTTTGAGTTGCTGCCCACTCCGACCGTTCCCGAAGTCAAACCTGCGGGATACGTGGTGGGCCATTTCGCGACGACCGATATCGACGTGGGTGACACGTTTACCTACACGCTCCAACCGGGAATCGGCTCCGACGACAACGGAATTTTCACCATCGTCGGCGATGAACTGCGGACGACAACGGTTCTGGACTTCGAAGCTGTGACGACCTATGCGATCCGTGTGCGAACCACTGATGCCAACGGTCTGTCCTTCGAACTGCCGCTGATCGTAGACGTCATCAACCGGAACGAACCGCCTACTGACATTCTGCTGAGCTCTGTCAACGTGCCGGAAAACCAGGTGGCCGGAACGCCAGTCGGTGATTTCTCGGCCGTCGACCAGGATCTCGCGGACCAGTTTGCCTACAGTCTTGTTCCGGGAATTGGTGCGACCGATAACGCGATGTTCAATATCGTCAGCGGACAGCTTCGCACTGCGGCACCGCTGGATTTTGAGACTCACAACACGTACTTCATCCGCGTCCAGGTCACCGACCTCGACGGCAAATCTTACCAGCGTCCGCTGACGATTCACGTTTCGGACCTCCCTGATGCTCCGACGGACATTGCCCTGTCGCCGAACAGCATTTCCGAAGATGCGACCGTCAATACGGTGGTGGGTGTCCTGAGCACGACCGATCCGGATTTTGGTGACAGCTTCACCTACACCCTGGAGGCCGGTGCGGGGGCCGATGACAACGCCAAATTCCAGATTAGTGGCCAGCAGGTCACTTTGAAGGCCCCGCTGGACTTTGAACTCAAGTCTGACTACTCCATCCGCGTGCAGTCACGAGATGCGGGTGGACTGACCGTTCAGAAGGCGCTGGTGATTCATGTCACCAATGCGAACGATGCTCCCACCAATCTGAGCCTTTCCAATAGCTCGATTGCGGAGAATTCACCCCAGGGTACGCAAGTGGGAGTCTTCGTGCCGGTTGATTCCGATGCCGGAGATACATTCACCTACAGCCTGGTGTCGGGTGTCGATTCGACTGACAACAACCAGTTCCTGATCAGTGGGAATAAGCTGTTGGCGCTGACCAAGTTCAATGCTGAAACGCAGCCGACACGTTCGATTCGCGTCCGTGTGACCGATGCCGATGGCCTGAGCTATGAGAAGCCATTGGTGATCACTGTGACCAACGTCAACGAGGCTCCCACGGCGGTCGCCTTGTCTTCCACGACTGTTGCCGAGAACCAGCCGATCGGGACTGTTGTCGGGAACTTGTCAACAACTGACGTCGATGCTGGGGATACGTTTACTTACACCCTGGTTTCCGGCGCGGGTGACGGAGATAACTCGTCGTTTGAGATCGCCGGAGAGCAACTGGTGACGGCTGCCGAGTTCGACTTTGAGGGAAAGAAGGTTTACCGTATCCGAGTGCGGTCGACCGATGCCGGCGGACTGTCCGTCGAGCGTTCCTTGACGATCGAAGTCACGAGCGCCAACGAAGCTCCCACCAGCTTGACGCTGGGATCGAACAGCGTGGGCGAGAATCTGGCGATCGGGACCAACGTCGGAACGTTGCATGGAACGGATCCTGATCAGGGCGACGTGCTCACTTACAGCCTGGTCGCGGGAGCGGGCGATACTGGCAATGAACAATTCCAGATTGTCGATAACCATCTGCAGACAGCGGCCATTCTCGATTTTGAAACTCATCCCGATTATTCGGTCCGGGTTCGGGTGACCGACTCGCACGGGGCGACGCTGGATCAAGTCTTCATCTTGAATGTGGAGAATCGATTCGAGCCGCCGGTCGTCCACTTATCCGCGGGGACACGGGCCGCAGTCCGTAAGCAGACGATCGTTCTCGACGAACAGGCGACGCTGGTCGATGACGATTCGCTCACCATGGACGGTGGCGGCCTGTCGGTTGCAGTCACCGGCGGACCGACTTCCGATGCCCTCAAATTGCGAAACGGCAGTACCTCGGAAGGAGTGGCCTGGAAAGTGATCCGCGGTGGACGTGCGATCCAAGTGGGCTCGCAGACCGTCGCCACGATTCAGGGGGGAACCAAGGGGCAACCGCTGGTGATCAACTTCCAGACCGGAGTCAGCCGCGGCCTGGCAGAAGCCTTCCTGCGAAACATCACCTTCCGCGGCACGACCGTGGGAACGCGTACTGTAACCATCCGTGCGACGGACAACACGTCACTCGTCAGCGAACCTGCGACGCTGCAGGTTGAGGTATCGTAAACGGCATACCGTAATACAAACAGTCCCTCTCAACAGGCCAGCGCGGATCAATCCACGCTGGCCTGTTGTCATTGAGCCGCAGGTCACCGTGGCGACTTCCGACAAGCCGGCAACGCCCTGAAGGATATTTCGACGTGATGGGAGGGTGAGGCTCCTGCCGAACTGGATAGTCTAGCGAGAGCCGAATAACGCTTGCGGTTCGGCGAGAGCCTCACCCTCCCGAAATCCAGCCGTTCAAACACGTTCTCAGGACAAGAGTCAGTTTACAACTTTCGAAACTGAATGTTCTTGAACTCAACCCACATCGGTTTCCCCGCGTGGAGTTGCAGTGCCAGGATGCCCTCTTTGAGTGCCAGCTTGGGCTCATTGTCGGTGAAGTCCAGGATCAACTTACCGTTGAGATAGTGCCAGATGTGATTCCCCTTGGCCATGATGGTGACGTCGTTCCAGTCATCCAGCTTGAAGAGTTTTTCGAATCCGGCCTGGTCGATGAGATCCGACTTCTTGACGTGCTTGCCATCCTGATCCCAGGTCGCTTCTTCCCCGACGAGACAGATCCGGCCGCGCGAGCCACCTTCATCATAGATGAAGCTACTCGTATTGGGGAACTTGAGTTCGTTCCGCAATTCGTGTTGATAGCCCCGGACCACCCAGTTGTTGCCGACCTTCTCGGTGATATGCTTCGAGCGATACTGGATACCGGAGTTGTTGGTCGCATTGCACCGGAACTGCAACTTCAATTCGAAGTCCGCGGTAGTTCCGTCCTTCCAGATGATGAACGTGTTGCCCTTGGCGGGATTTTCGACGGTGGTCTCGCCGTGGATGACGCCGTCCTTCACGCTCCACAAGCGCGGGTCGCCATCCCAACCAGTCAAATCTTTCCCGTTGAACAAGGATTGATAGGCGGGCGCCGGTCCGGGAACGACTGGGGGAGGTTCGGCCTGCACTGTGAGGCACGCCAAAGCCACAAGAAGGGTCGTCAGTCGAAGCGCGTTGCGAGTCAGCATGTGAGTTCTCCTATTTGATGGTCCGAATACGCTGCCTAGTCTAAGCCAGTGGTGGGAAGCCGGAAAGGCAGACGCCTCAAAGTGGCCTGCATCGCTCCGCGAGAAGACAGCCGACCGCGTCTTATGCGAAAGCGGTCGCCAGAGCACCCAGCATCTTGGTCCAACCGGCCTCCGTACGGCTGGCGTACTCGGCCCACTTGGAATCCATTTCGTGGGTCAGCGTCAGTTGCGAACCGGTTCCCGTGGCCGTGATCTCGATACTGACAACACTTTCGTCGGCCGACGAGCCTGAAACGCCCCAGGTGAAAACCAGTCGCCGCGGCCGGTCGAGTTCCCGATACTGACCCACATGGTCGATTTCCTGACCCTGCCGTCGAACGAGAAATGAAAAATTGCCACCCATCCGCGCATCGACCTGCAGGTGCAGCACTTCCTCGTCACGCAACTGAGGTCCAAACATGAATTTGCCGATCATGGCAGGATCCAGCCACGCATCGAAAACGCGTTCCGGTGCTGCAGCGAACTCACGAGTGACACTGACCGTGACTGTCGGGGAGGAACTCATGGGGCATCCTTTCGTGCAGAGATTAATCGATTTCACACAGCGACGTGTGTATCAATCCTTAGTCTACAAAAAGAGGTCCCATAAGTCGCACGTGTCCGAACGCTTCTAGAGATGCGGCGGGACACTTGGGATTGGCAATAATTACAGGGATCACTTCTTGCGCGTTCTGCGGCGCCCTGCCTGGTATCTGCCAATTACGGAA
This sequence comes from Planctomycetaceae bacterium, assembly GCA_021732415.1. Lineage (GTDB taxonomy): Bacteria > Planctomycetota > Planctomycetia > Planctomycetales > Planctomycetaceae > JAKFVC01. The sequence continues at coordinate 13,932 of JAKFVC010000149.1, read as the reverse complement.
ACAGGCACACTTGGTAGCTAATCAGGCACACATACATTCCGATGAACACTGGAATGAGATAGCCCACTCGGAAGCGAGTCCCGAAGAGGTAATAGTTTTTGAAAACTAACAACAGCGGGATTCCGGAGGCAGTCAGTATGTACTTGCCGACCAGGAAAGTTAACAAGCCGTAGGTCAGCAGGTGACTCATGATGGGATTAATTTCTTCACATCCCGTTTGAATCAACAACAGCGTGATCGCCGCGTCAACGATGGACAGCGCCAGTAGCAGGACGACTTGAAACAACGTGTGCGCGGAATAGGTATCGACGAAGTACGGTTGCAAATGCTCGCTGGCCCGTCGATTCAGTGAGCGATTGCCGCCCAAAATGAGTGTTGTCCAGGGACCGGTCGGCAGCAGCCGTCTATCGGGAATCGTTCGCCGCTCTTGATCTTCTTCATATTCAGTAGACATTGCTCGGCCATGGTGTCTGTGGTGTGCATCATTCAAGTGGGTTGGTACAAGTCGCTCTCTAACAATGTTCTAACATGTGTGTACATTTACCAATAAAGACAAGTATAGCTTAGCTATTTCTTAAGGAGTGGCTGGAGCGAAACTTGCAGGTATCGCCTGGGGAGTGTCACCCTGCGGGGTCGCCACGGATGTCACTGACCATTGTCCCTCGCCCTCGGACGCGAACGTCAATGTAAAAGAACGCAGGCCGGCGGAAGTGCTGATGTCGACCCCGCAAATATACGGATCAGCGGGAGGCAAACCCGTTTCCAGCAATGCCAGTCCGCGAGCCACGGCGTGGACGCTGCCTTCGTCACGATGGATTTGCATGATCCGCACGGTTTCCACGCGTAACGCAGCCGCCGTCTGCCGCAAGGCGACGCCGAGCAACCCGAGGAACAGTACGATAAAAACGAGAACCAGCATCATGGCAAAGCCAGACCTGGGATGGTGTTTTTTCATGGATCTCTCGCAATCAGATTGTAGGTCTGCGTGATGCTGCGAAAGTGAAACGTAAGTCTGATATTGACTTCACCGCTACCGAGATCCTCGACGTACAAATTGTCGACGTCTTTAGCGACAGTAAAGGTCGTGCCGGCGATTTCATCCCAGCGGATCAGCTGGTTCGAATCGACATAATAAGTAATGACAGTATCCGGGTCGGCCCAATCAGCCGTTCCATTGGGAGTTGTCCCGCCGTCGAAGCAGAGTCGAAGTTGGGAGTTATCGGGCTGCATGCGTCCAACCACCTGGAATTTGGCCTTCGTCCCCGTCTGGTTGTCTGCCAGACTGCCGGCCAGATCTCGGGTGAGTGATGCCACTGCGAGGTTCGCTTCCTGGGCGACACGACAGCGTTGTGCAACCACTGCCGTCGGTCGAATAAACGCAGACCATGTTGTAGAAATCAGGACTGCCAGGAAGCCCATAAAGGCGCTGACGATCGTTGTCTCCAGCAGCGTGAATCCCCGCCGTGAGTGACTTGTAGAAGAATTCGTAAGAATTCTTAATAACGACATGCGAGCCAAAGACTTCTTATAATATGTGTCCTTTAAACAAGGTTTCATTGCGGCACCTGCACAGTCACCGTGACATGAGCCGTAACGTCTTCGTTCGAGAGCGATTTCTCCAGCGAATTAATCTGGATGTCGTTCTTGAGGGGTATCAAGCGGATCGCATCAGCTACAACGGGATCGGCACTGGCATCGGTCAGTTCAACGGTTAGTGTGCCGCTGGTGATGGACACAATCTTGAGACTCTGCCAGGGCTTGCCATCGATGACTTCGCCGCTGGGGGCCACCTGTTGATCAATGGGGGTCTCCCCCTTGTTTTCCGTCCCTTCGTACACCGTAAACGGAGCCGCCGTCGTCAGCATGTCGTCTTCGTGCCACGTCGCGCGGACATCGTACCAACCAGCAGGCAGCCCTGTGAATTCCCATCTGGCAATCGCAGTTCCGTCGCCGCCGATATGCTTTTGACAATTTCCCTGATAGGACTCGTTTGTTTCCGGATTCCAGTCTTCACCCACGGTAACAAAAGAAGTGTCACTGTCATCCATCACAAGAATCGGCGATGTGGCACGTGGCCCGGGATCGAAGGGGGTGATCGACGCCCCCGCGCCCAACTTACGCGCCCAGTCATCGTTGGATGGGGATAAATAGTAGGTGTTGTTGGCGTTGAAGCGACTCTCAATCTTGGTGAGGTGCCTCGATTGCATTACTACCAACGGACCGAGTCCAGCGACGCCGATGGCGAAGACCAGAAACGAGATTTGCAGTTCAACTAATGAGAACCCTTTTCGATTCGGCTTATGTCGCACGCGAGTTCCCTTTCATTGGTAGCCAGGCACGATCGTGGGTTCGCCTGACGCACTGACGCTGCCGGAGACGACGCCAGTCTCGTCAATAGTAAACGCTCCTGTCCACCGGGTACCTCCGGTGCGTGTGGCCGTCGCCGTAAAACTGGTCGTCTCTGCCGAGGGAATAGCGTAAACATAAAAACTGGAAGAGGTCACAATGGTCGGGTCCAGCAAACCCATGGATCGCAACAGGTTGAGATCGCTCGTGTAGCAACGGTATTCCAACCAGTAGCAGCGTTCGGCGGACCAGATTGCTCGCAAGTTCGCGGTGGCAATATCTGCCCGCGATTGGTCTACAGCCCGACGAAAAGAGGGGACTGCCATCGACGTCATGATGCCGATCAGAGTCACGCAGACTAATAATTCGACTAGCGAAATACCCGTACGGCGACTGGGCCGCTTGGGGACATGCGCAGCGGGGGACGCGGACTCAGGCCAGCCGTTCTGATCGCGATCAAGTTGTCGACAAATCGTTTTCATCGACGCGAGTTGACTCCCAATGCCGTTTCCAGCGACGATATTTCCCGAGCCGTCAGCGTTTTGGCGAATGAGATCCCCAGGACATTCCCATCTGCATCGACGCGGGCATTGACCACACGTCCAATGATCCTGCAAGTGTCGGTCGGATCCACTTTGCGATTCGGGCGGAAGATCAGTTCGACAGCATGACCGACCGGCAGAAATCGTCGCGCAAAGATCGCCAGACCGGATTGTCCCAGATCGAGCGCGTGGGCCTTAAACGGACTGGCACCGTCTAATGACTTAACATCCACGTCGACCAGGAACCGGTTGCGATCAAACTTGCGCGGCACCAACTGCTTCACGACTTTCTCCTGTTGTCTTATTCCGTGTTAAATCTGTGTCAATCCGTGGCTAAACTTCTTCGTGACTAGTGAACCTTGCCGGCCATTTCGAACATCGGCAGATAGATCGCCAGCATCAGTCCGGCGATGGTGCTGCCCATTCCCATAATAATGATTGGTTCGAGCAGCTTGGTCAGCTTGGCGATGAAACCTTCCATCTTCTCTTTATAATAGGGTGCGATTTGGTCCATGACGGACGACAGTTGTCCAGATTCTTCACCAATCTTGACCATGTTCGTCATCATCGTTGTGAACAGGCCAGTCTCTTCGAGCGCCGCAGCCAACGGGCGACCAGCGGAGACGCGGCCCGCCGCTTGGATCAGAGCGTCTCGGTAGATCGGGTTGGTGTGGAACACGGATTGTAGTGCCGTCATGGTTTCCAGCATGGGAATGCCACTCTTCAGGAGCAGGCCAATGTTCGAGGAGAAGCGGTACATGGCCCCCTGCACCATCAAGTCGCCGATCATGGGCAGCGCCAGTCCAATACCGCCGACACGCCGCCGCCCCCCTTCCGTCTTCATGTATTGACGAAACGCAACGGCGACCGCGATCACCCCCATCAAGATATAGATGCCGTATTGAACGACAAATCCCGATGCATCCACAACAAACTGTGTAATGCCGGGCAACGTCGCCCCCATGTCCTTAAACATCGCGGCAAAAGTGGGAACGACCAGCCACAACATCACAGTGACGGCCACAATCGCGACGATGATTAGAATAATTGGATACATCAGGGCGCCGGTGAGCTTCCGCATGGTTTCGCGGGTCTCACGGATCTGCTTATTCAAATCGAGTAATACAGCGCCCATTTTGCCTGTAATTTCGCCGGTGTGGATGATCTCAATCCAGTGCGGTTCAAACAGGTTGGGATGATCAGCGGCGGCTAAATACAGCGGGCTACCGGCCGCGATCCGATCGCCGATTTCTTCGAGTACCTTTCGCATCTTGATGCTTTGGCTTTGCTCGGCACAAATCGTGATGGCCTGCATCAGGGGCGTGCCAGAAGAGATCAGCGTGGAAAGCTGCTGGAAGAAAGTCATCTTGTCGTCCATCGTCACCTTCTTATGAGGTTTGCTCGATACTCGAGCACGCGCGATGAACCAGTCTTCGAATGCCATAATTCGCTTTCGCTTCCACTAACTCTGTCCGCACCGTGGCCGACGCTGCTAGCGTCGACCTGTAAGTCTTGTTCTTCCACCCTGCTGTAGCCTCGCTCGCCAGAGCGTAGACTGGATCTCAAATGACCCACGCTCTGGCGAGCGTGGCTACAAATCAACTTATTCTTCCGCCATGCAAACCGTGAGTGCCTCTTCCAAACTTGTCAGTCCCATTCGTACTTTGTCCAAAGCATTGTCTGCCAGCAGCTTCATTCCTTGTTCGCGAGCGGACTCTCTTAATTTCGGCAATGGTGCTCGCCCTTGAATCAGATTTCCCATCTTGGCCGTGATCCGGATGACTTCAAATACGCCCAGTCGTCCTTTGTAGCCTGATCCACGGCAAGTATTGCAGCCCTTGGGTTTGAACAACTTCGTGCCTGGTTCCAGACCGTTACGCGTGGCGGTATCGGCATCAATGTCATAGGGCTGTTTGCAATCTTTGCAGAGCCGCCGGATCAGACGTTGAGCTTCCAGGACGCGTAGTGTCGAGGCCAGCAGGAAAGGTTCCACGCCCATGTCCTGCAAGCGGCTGACCGCCGACAGGGCATCGTTGGTGTGAATTGTGGAGAGTACGAAGTGACCTGTCAGAGCGGCCTTCAGACAAATCTGGGCCGTTTCCTGATCGCGGACTTCACCGACCATGATGATATCGGGGTCTTGTCGCAAGAAGGCGCGCAATGCACTGGCAAAAGTGAGTCCGACTTGCGACTTCACCTGGACCTGATTCATCCCCTTGAACTTGTATTCGACAGGATCTTCGACCGTACAGATATTGGTATCCGCTTCGTTCAACAGATTCAGACATGCATAGAGCGTGGTACTCTTACCACTACCGGTGGGGCCGGTGACCAGCATCAGACCGTGCGGCATCTTGATGGATTCGATGAGATCCGTCGATTGCCGTTCGTCAAAGCCCAATCCGGTCAGCTCGATCGGAATGGCGCCCTTGTCGAGAATACGCATGACCATCTTCTCACCGTAGACGGTGGGCACGGTATTCACGCGCAGATCGATGCGCTTTTCGCCGGTCCGCAATGCAATAGCGCCGTCCTGGGGCATGCGTTTCTCGGCAATGTCCATTTTGGCCAGGATCTTGAAACGCGAGACAATAGGAATGAACAGAGACCGTGATGGCGGCACGAGTTCCTGTAAAGAGCCGTCAATGCGCAAGCGGATCTTGCATTCATCCTCGAAGGGCTCGAGATGAATATCGCTGGCGCCGGTGCGGAGTGCTTGTTCCAGGATTTGGTTGACCATGCGGATGATCTTGCCGTTCTGGCCCGGCGGCGGCGGTTGATCGAGATTCAGAATCTCATCGTCACCGCTGTCGTTTCCCTGGTCCTTTTCTGGTTCGGGCTCGCTGGTCTCACCGAAACTTTCCGGGGCTCCCGCGAAATCACCGCTGACCGCACCATTGCGATAGAGGACTTCCAGCATGCGCTCGACGACCGAAATGGGCGCAATGACCGGCCGAATGTTCAAACCAGTCAACAATTGCAGCTCATCGGCAATCAGCATCGCGTCTGGCGTGATGAATGCCACGTCCAGCGTTCCGTCCTGGATTTCCACAGGCACCAGCATTTGATCGCGACAGAGTTTCTCAGGGAGTACGCGCCCGAGATCCTTATTGAGATCGATCACGTCGGCGGGAGGATCGAACAGCGGACTGGCCAGGTATTCGGAGTAAGCGACTGCAATGTCCCGATCGTCGACCATTCCCAGCTTGACGAGCAATTGCTCCAGCGGACAAGGATCCTTCACTTGCGCCTTCCGCAGCGCGTCCAGCTTCTTCGCATCCAACAGGTTTTTTCCCTGCAGGAGTTGCAGAAGCAAGGGCTGCATGCTGCTGACGTCTGCGACGTGGTTCATAACGGGGCTCGGGGGATAGCTCTTCTCGACGCATCCAGGAGGTCAACTTGTTAACGGCGTCCGTGCTGGCATGGATCATCGAGTTTGGTGATTAATGTAATATCTCTGCTCGACTCTACTTTCCGTGTCGGAGTAGAGGGGCTTGAACGGCGAATAGTTAGGGGATTCTGGTATCGCAAAAGCAGCGCGTCGTTGCGTGCGGAAAATCCGTCACGACCCGCATGAAATCGGGTGACTTCAGACACCGGTAATCGTTTCCGGCTCGCAGCTGTCAGCCACCTGCGTAGACCGGAGGCCAAGGTGGGACTACGGAAGAGGAAGCCACTATGCGGGGGGCTGATTCGGAGCAACCGCCTGTCGAGCGGCTGGGGGCGGATTCTCCTTTTCCTTACCTTTTTCAGCTTTGGGAGGCGGGTTGAGATAACTCAGTTCTGCGGTCAGGGTTCCCAGTACAACGACGACTTTATGCGGAGTGATCTTGGAAACGACAACGGACTTCGATTTGCCATCCACCGGTTTTACCGGCTGGCCTTCGGCATAAAGCTGGCCGCTGATCACTGCGACACTGCGTTTGCTGCTGACATAAGTCCCGTTCAGGACCAGGCCTTTCAGAGCGTCTCGGAGTTCCTGAGCAGCCTTTTCGGCCGCAGCCCTCTTCGTAGCGGCTTCACGTGCCGCGATGGCGACCGGCGATTCCGGATTAATATCCGCCTCTTTCGCTCCGCCCTTCTTCGCGGTCAGAGAAGTACCGTCCGCAGCTTTACCCTGCTTGGCCTTGAGATCGAACGGATCCCGCGCTTGGGACGAGCCAACGTCCGGGGACAGGAGTTCGAGTGGGATCTCGTGGGACTTGGTGACTTCCTGTTTGACCGGGGGCCGCATTTCAGGGTGATCCAGGTACGGCCAGCAACAGTATCCGACCGCCGCGATGAAGATCGCCGACGGGGCCAGTTTGTTAAGAGTCATTGCCATGATTAACCCATGACCCCCAATACCACGAGTTGCATCACCAGCTTGCCGCTGCCCGCACGTTGCGGGGCGAGCTTCATCGTGTCGACGCGGATGAGCCGTTCATTGGTCTCCAACCAGTCGAGCATGGAGTCCATTCCCTCGAAAGTCCCCTCCAACTCCAATCGCAGTACGACCACCTTATATGGTCCGATATCTCGCAATTCGTCCGCATTCCATTTCAGGAGGGCCACCGGATATTGGCGAACACCATCGAGGATATATGGAACCCATTCGTTGGCGTCGCGTTTCTTGGGGATGCGATTCTTAAAGCGGTTGAACTGGACTCGCAGTGCCTCCACTTCGCAGCCCAGTTCCAGACGCTTGCGTTCTTTCACTAATTGGCGAGTCGTTGTGTCCATGCCATTGCTGAGGGGCATGTAAACTCCGACATAGCCGATGAGCAGCATCAATCCCGTAACAATGGCGCGCAGCTTGTTCGGATTATATAAGTGGTCGAACAGCTTCGTCTTGAGCGGGACGGCCTGATCAGGGGATTCAGCATGGGGGGGCATGTAACGACGTCCTGGGCACTCTATGTAGAAGAATTTGTGAGAATTCTTGCAATCTGGGGCATATGTTCAAGAAGTCTAACGACTTCTTCTACTGGGGCTAATGGGGCGCTTCCGCTTCGGACTTCGGCGCCGGCTTATCCGCCTTCGGCATGCAAATGACCGTAAAACTTGCCGTCGGAGGCGAGTTCACAAACGGCTGAAATCGGACCACTTCTCGCAGTTCGACCGTCGGAAAATCACGCTTGAGCAACGGATGCTCTCGCAGCGAATTCATAAAATCGTCGATCTCTTTCGGCATCTTGCCTTCTTTAGTCATCGGCGATGACAAGCGCAGTACAAACGACTTCTTTTGCTTGATCCCGCCATCCTTCTTCTTGCCGCTGACTTCCAGATCACACAACCCTTCAATGCCATTAATTGTGGTTTGCTTCGGCATGCGTCCCGGGATATCACGGGCATACGCAGTCCAGACGATTCGCGTACTGAGAAACTTACGGACGGCATCGACCTTCGCCTGCAGATCCTTCTTTTCCTTTTCCAGATCCTGCTCGTCGAGCGAATGGAGCCAGACGTGTTCGCCAATCGACTGGCTGACGACGCTGTACGCTTTATCGAGATGCCCCGATCGATTCGCCAGAAACAATCCCATGCAGATGATGAGCGCAGTCTGCAGCGCCACTTCACCCCACGGAAATAATTCCCATAGTGAACGCCGCGGCCTGAGAGAGCGAGCCAGGTCGAATGATTCCGTCCCCTCCGTGAGGCATCCCAGTGCCAGCCCGAAAGCCACTGTAGACTCATCCAGAGCGGGGCCTTCCATCCAGGTAGTGGCGATTCCCAGGCCGTCCTGCAGTTGTTCCGATTCAATTGTTTCGCGCAGGTCCGGACGCCCGTGCACAATGATGATGTCGATGGGGCTTTCGTGACCGCACGGCTTGCTGAGAGTCTGCAATGTGCGGGTGACGGACAGGATCGCAGTGGCTTCGTTCCCGACAGGCAGGCTGAAATAGCGCCACACAAACGGGACATTTCCAACCGATAAGACCGCCAGTCCCTGGTCCGCGCGCAGGAACATTCGTAAGACGGTTTTCGCCTTGCGAGGGTTCCGGTTCCGGAGTGCTGCCACACGCAATAAGGCAATGGGGGCCGGTTCGGCGCGGAAGGGATTCACACCCGCTGTACCGAATGCGGTCAGCAAGCCTGACAGATACTTGCGACGGCAGGAGACAATGCTCGCTACCGGGCGCTTATCAGGCTTGGACTTCACGACGTCCAACGCCATATCGTCTACAGAGATGCTTGCCGATTGCAGCACTTCATGCAGCAACATCTCCGGTGAGGCTTCAGCATTAGTGGACTTGACTGGCCTCGTCGAATAAAACACGCGCTGTCCGGACAGCCCTACCGCAACGTTCAGCGGGAACCGTTTCCACCTGCTCTGCAGCGGTGTCAGCAATCGATTCAGGACATTGCCGAGCTGGTCGGCGGTGTACGACTCACGCAAACTGGTGACCTCGACGGGCCCCAGAGAAGTCGCGACGACCTTGCTGATGACAACTTCTTTGTCGCTGACATACACGCCAATCGCCTTACGAACGGCAATTTTCGCGAGTAATGACTTCAGCGGCATGTTCGACTCCCGGTCCAGCTCGTCAGCGGCTTCGTGTCTGCGGCTGATCTGGAGGCCGTCGAAGACTGCATTCCTGCGGGTTGCAAGTGCGGCACGGATGAGTCAGGCACTTCCAGGCTGCGGAACAGTGTTCGCTTTAACCGAAGAAAGGCCGCCTGGCTTTTGGCATTCGCTTCGGACCGTTCCATCGCAAACGCACAACCAACCAGTGCGAGAACGCCTCCGGCAGCCGAGGCGATGTTTGATGCTTGTTCTTGGGACAGTTCGAGCCTGATCGGCCCAACCTCCCAACCCAACAGTGCTCCCGTGAAGGCGGCTCCCCCCACAATCAGGACGACACCGGCGAGATTTGTATGGCCCATCTGAAACTCCCGGCAGTTGCTATTGTGAACGCGACTAATAAAAAAGGGCAGCCACAAGGTCTGGCCGCCCGTTGTGATTCGTGATGTATGGGAGCCCTCGTTCGATGGTCGTCCGAATCGTCCCGTGACATTGCGTAATACTTAGACGGTCGAAGAACCGGGCGACAACCCGGCCGCGTCATGCGGCCGGGTTGAGCAACCCAGGAGGCTTATGCGAGACTACGTGCCCATCGGATTGATATCGGGGATCGCAGCAATCGTACTGTTGGTCGTATCGAATCCGTCTTCGGTAAAGGTGATGGTGTATTCACCATAACCGGCCGAAGCACCAGTACGAGTCAGGGTCAGCGTCCACGAATCTTGCAGTGAACCAGTGGTGCCAGCGGCGATGGTGCCGACGGTGAAGTATTTCGGCAGCGAGAACTTGATGTCCAGATCGGTGACGAGCGCGGCGTAGGTGCCTTCACGAGCGTGATAGCGTTCCTGGGCCGAGCGGACGGCAGCGGTGTAAGCAAAGGCTTCCGCAGCCTTCGAACGTTCCACTGACTTGATGAACCGGGGCACGCCGAAGGCGGCCAGCACACCAATGATTACGATGACGACGGCCAATTCAACGAGCGTAAATCCTCGGCGAACTTTGGCGGAAATGGTCTGGGGGGCGGTCGTGGACTGAGTCAACATGTTTTGTTCCTGTTTCCGCATCATTCTGATGCAACGAATAACAACTTGACCAATGAGATGATGGGTACACCCCACCCATCCCTGTCTGATAAGTCGCGTCAGAGTCAACATCAGCCAGGTTTCATTCTGGTCGTGGATAATGACTACATCTGGCCCGCAACGTTCAGACGTTCAATTGGTGACCTTCGGTAGCTTGACGATCTCATTGAATATGAGACTCATAGCTTTGCGCCCCGAACTCGCGATCGGTTTGCCTTTGTCGAGCCCTCGTGTTAAACGCTTGAGGACTGAACCCGTCCGAAACTGCTCAACTGAAGTCACTAATATCTAGGTCATAAAAAGTGCGAGTCAAATTCCTCCCGTTGTTTTTTTGCATCTTTTGGCAAGATAATCTGACAAGGAGGCGATACACGGCCCATTTAAGCACAACATTCAGGCGAAGATACGCGCATTTCGCACAGTACGTGCCGAGTGTTTAGGAGCCTGTTTGCTTTTTGCAACACGTAGTGAAATCACATGCGCCGCCAATAATTGGATGGGGATTTGCCACGCCGCTGTGCAAAAGAAAATGCCAGGTGAGCCGGGCGGCGTAAGCCCCCGGATACTTCTGTGACCGTTACGTGCGAATGTCGAATTAAGAATCCCAAGGCTTACGCCGCCGGGCTCGCCTGGACTAACGGTGACGCCCGCGTTTCTAGTCTGATTACACTAAATATAGGCATGAGCGCAGCACGGTCTAGTCGCGAGGCGGCAACGCAGAGGATTGACAAAGAAATGGCACGTCCTGAAGGGCAAGTGCCCCGTCAGGACGTGCTGGACTCTTAAGAGATGCTACGCACAGTTCCCGTCGATGTTACGCAGACTTGACCGTTGCTTGAGATATTGGATCAAGGTGATCGCCGGCAGGCAGGTCGCCATGACGCCCAGTGCCACGACCATTAAGACTGGCCCCATCGAAAAACATTGTTCCAGGTCTGGCCAGATCCAGCGCCAGCTCAACAGGACGATGGCGGCAGACGCCGACAGGCAACTTTCGTAGGGAACTCGTGGGTTGGGAGACAATCTGCGTTTAATGGATGTCGCACAAAACGTCACCAGCGGTGCCATGAACAGGATCACGATGGCGATGGGCTGCCAACCGACAAAACTGCCGATGGTCGCCAGCAGCATGACGTCGCCGAATCGCAAGACGTCGCGCCCGAGCAATTTCTTGCCGACAACCAGGATCGTCCACCCTAGCCCCGCACCGGCAGCGATTCCCATCAGGCTGACCGTGAGACCATGCCAATGGGGATGTTCGCTGATCCAATTGGGGACCTCCAGCAGGACTCCGGTCCATGTCCATGTGGTGGGAGAGGAAAGTGAGAGTGAGGCCGCCAGGCTGACGTCTTGAAACCAGACTGGAACGATCCAGAACTGGCCGAAGGCGGCGGCACCTGTGACGCCCACCAGCATCGCCGGCAACGTGACCGACAAGGGGATGGTGCGGATGTCCCAATCAATCATCGATGCGACAAACAGCGTTTCGAGTAGCACCAGATGATAGAAGTACCGGCAGTTGATGAGGACCAGCGGCGACAGGCCCCACGCATTCTCGAAGGTCGTTGGTGACAGAGTGCTGCTCAGGCAGCTTTGCGAGAGCGGGTTCCAATGGTTCAGCGGAACTTCCATCGCATAGAGCCCTGCGAACAGTAACCCATTCGCCAGTTCGATCAGCGGGTATTTAATAGGAATGCCAGTCTTACAGAACCGGCAGCGGCCACCGAGCAACAACCAGCCGAAAATCGGAATGTTGTCGCGTGCCAGGAGCTGTTGCTGGCAGTGATCGCAATGGGAGGCATTATCGACGAGTGACCGCCACGCCGCGAAGATCCCATTGTGCATGGGCAAACGGTGCACGCACACGGTGAGGAAGCTGCCGATCACGGCGCCGTAGAGAAACATCCACGACAGCATGAAATACGGAGGCAGGTCGTAAGGAATCAAGAATGGCCTCGGCGTCTGTCGTTTGCTGGTACGGGATCCTGACTCCAAGATAACGTCAAACTGACGAGACTGGATCAGTTGCGAAGAGAATGACTCATCTACCTGTAGATCTCTTTAGGTCGAGATTTCAGGGAGTCAAATCACGCGTGTGGCTTTTGGGCATCATCGGCTGGGCGAATTTGCCGATGACACGCTTTATGCCGATTAAGCAGTGAATGCAGGACCGGGCTGATGGGAGGGCGAGGGACCCAGAGGGTACCCCGCCGAGCCGCTAAGTCTGGTGGCAGTCGAAAGTCCAAGCGGCTCGGCGGGAGCCTCGCCCTCCCAGCGACCGTATTGTGTTAGCAGACGCTGGCAGCGTCTGCCACGGGAGCCTTACCTGGCGTTCGGGTCTGGATACGGTGTCGACGTCGGCTCCGCGGCGGGCGTCGGGGTGATCACCGAATTCGATGTCGAATTCGGACTCGGATACTGCTGGTAGGGCATGTCTGTGGTCGGGATCAGCAGGCTCGTGGGGGGCGGACAGACCGGCAGCATTTCGCTGTTCTGCTTCCAGATATGCGGAGTCAGCAGGACGATCAGTTCCTTCTTGGATGCCGACTGGGTTCGGTCGCGGAACAGTGCCCCAATCCACGGGAGTCGTCCCAGGCCGGGGATGCCCGACGTCGCGTTGTTGGTGACCGTTTCCATCAGACCGCCGATGACGATTGTCGATCCGTCTGGGACCATCACGTTAGTGGTCAATTGTGATGTTCTTGTCTGCGGAATGTTGTCGACGATCGAGCCTTCGCTCCGTTCCGGGTGGATCTCCATGCGGACCATACCGTCGCTCGAAATGAACGGCCGTAAGAAGAGTTGAGTTCCGACGTTCAGGAATTCCACTTTCTGCACGGTACTGGTTTGAGTCTGCGTCAAAGTTCTAAAGCCCAACCGGTCACCGAGCTGCAGTTCGGCCCGTTGCTTGTTCAGCACCAGCAACCGTGGGCTGGCCAGAATATCTGTTTCACCAACTTGTTCCAGGGCCCGGATGAAGCCGGTCAAGTTGTCGTCGACGAAGCCAAACTTGATCCCTTGACTGTTTTGAGCAAATCCACTGGCCGAATCACCGGCCAGCTTTCCACCCTGCGCGACCAGCGTCGCGCCGAGAGTTTTCAAGGGGCTTCCGGCCGTCAACACTTGAGACGGGTCAAAGCCCGCCGCCGCATTGATGGCCGCACCACTCCCCACCGAGACCAGGTTTCTGCCAGCTCCATCGAGCACCGCGTAGTTAATGCCGAGGTCCTGCGAACTGGTCCGCGTGACCGTCATGATGACGGCCTCGATCATCACCTGGATCGGTTGGACATCGAGTTGCGTAATGAGCCGGTCAATCGTCTGCATGACGGCTTCGGTATCTTGAATGACGATGAAGTCACCGCCGGCCATCGCATCACCACCGGTCCCGCCATCAGAACTTCCACCACCACCACTACCGCCACCGCTCTGGCCGCCCCCCCCACCGCCCCCACCT
>JAKFVC010000137.1 GCA_021732415.1 Planctomycetaceae bacterium | reverse complement strand
GCCCCAAGTCGTTCCCCAGCACACTACGATGCTGCCGGTCGGCCCGCCGCGGATGTCGTATGCGGAAGCGTACGCTGCAGTCCCCTTCAGCCGGGCCGAATACGAGGGTAACCCCGTGTATCGCCATCAGGCAGCCCTGGAGTTGATGTTCGGCGTGCAGCGGCCGACGACTCTCGTCCAGAATTACACGCCACGTGCGATTCGCTATCCGGATTCGTACCAGATCCCCTATGGTCGATCTGATACGCAACACATCAACATCCGTCAGATCGGACGCCAATATGGCACCGCCGGCGTCGGTTACCCATTTGGTGTGCCGAGCTCCTGGTGACGACAAACGGCCACGCATGGTGTTTGCGGACATCCAATCAACTTGATAGCCTCAACACGCGGCGATTTTTGCCGCGTGTTTTTCTTTTGAGTCGAGTCAACCATGTCCGTCGCTACTCCGTCCGCCGCCTCCTCAACCGTTAATGCTCCACGTCCCGCCGTCGTGTTGGTCAGTGGGGGACTGGATTCCGCCACCGTGCTGGCGATTGCCAAGTCGCAGGGTTTTACGCCGTACGCGTTGACGTTTGATTACGGACAGCGGCACCGCTTCGAATTAGACGCCGCTCGCCGAGTTTGCGAAGCCTCAGGTGTGGCGCGGCAAGTCGTCTTCAACATCGACCTGCGGCCGTTTGGCGGCTCGGCACTGACTTCGGATATCGCCGTGCCGAAAGATCGCAATGCCGACGAATTGACGACGGGAATTCCGATTACGTATGTCCCCGCACGCAACACGGTATTTCTGTCGCTCGCCTTAGGGTGGGCCGAGGTTCTCGGAGCGGCCGACATCTTCATTGGAGTGAATGCCGTTGACTACAGCGGCTACCCGGATTGTCGCCCGGAATTTATTGCCAGCTTTCAACAGACGGCCTCACTGGCGACCAAGGCTGGCGTGGAAGGCACAACGCGGTGGGAAATTCACACGCCGCTGATTCACTTGACGAAGGCGGAAATCATCCAGACCGGACATCGCCTCGGTGTCGATTACAGCCTGACTCACAGCTGTTACGACCCGGCCCCGGACGGTCGCTCGTGCGGACGTTGCGATACGTGCCAGTTGCGGCTAAAAGGGTTCTCAGACGCGGGACTGGTCGATCCCGTGCCGTATGTGGATCGGCTCGTTTAACAGCGCATTTGAAATGGGAGGGCGAGGCTCCCGCCGAGCCTATGCGAGCTTTAGCTCGGCGACCGCCGGAGGCGCCGTTCGATGCCTCCGGCGGTCGCCGACCTGCGGTCGTCTTAGGCTCGGCAGGAGCCTCGCCCTCCCATCAACCGTGTCTGCATCCACCTTAGAACCACAAGCGGTTCTGGATGAACTCCACCACGTCGCCAAACAGCACATAGCCGAGCATCTGTTTGCCGCAGTTGATCTTGCCTCGCACATCGGCACCGATTCGCAGCAGCTCGCCCAGATCCTTCTTCGTTTCGGGGGAGATCTTCACGTAAACTTCGACCACTGAACCTTCCGCTTCAGACGGAACTGAGCGAGTCGAAATGCCTTCGAGTTTGGCGGGGAGCTTCGTTTCACTGGCGGTTGCCAGCACGAATTCGACGTCCAGATCCTGCTTCTTGAATTTGTCTTGAGCCCGCAAAATGTGGCCCAGGCGATAATCCGGCACATCCAGTTCCAGACGCCAGTCCTTGGAAGGATCCATCACTTCCAGCAACACTTCACCCCGTTGAACGGGACGGTTTTCGAGTAGCTGGTCGACGTGGAAAGTGGCCACCACACCCGAGCTCGGGGCCCGCACGACCAACTGCGCGACCTGACGCTCCAGCAGCGCCTGACGCAGCTTCGCAATCTCCAACTTGACAACCGCTGCGGCAATCTCGCCCTGCAGCTTCGCGCCCTGCACAGCGGCGTCCGGTGCCGAACTACGATTGAGTTCATTCCGTTGATTCAACAGCGTGGCCTGCGACTGACTGTACTCGTCGATCTCGCTGTCAACCTGCTTCAACTTGGCATCGAGCTCATCGTTTCGCAGTACGACCAGCACGTCCCCCTTCTTAACCTTTTCACCACCGCGGACTTTGACCGACGTGACCTGACCTTCTTCCATCGCGAAGACTTCGTGCTTCACGACGGGCATCAGACGGCCCTTGCCTTCGACTCGGTAGTCCCACTGCACGACAATCAGGCTGACGGCCACGGCGACCACGGCAAACACGATCGCCAGGAACTTATACAACGTGCGGCCGCGCAGAGATTCGGTCACTCGGCCCAAGGCTCGCCAGACCGGCAGCATGAACAGGTTCTGGTGCGTTTGAGCATTCGATAAGGACGTCGATACATGTTCCGAAACCAGATTCAGGCGGTCGATCATTCCGGGCTTCGGCCGGCTTTCCGTGATTTGCTCGACGATGTAAGCACCGATCACCTTGCGTTTGACGATCGGTTTCTTGCCGCTTTTCTTGTCGGGTTCGCGTTCGATCAGCGGTTCGCTGGCGAACAGCGGAATCACGATCACGCAGCGGGCACCGCTTTCCTGGATGTAGTCGGCCAGCGGCTGTTCGATCTGCGGCGGCAGATTGTCGATTTTACCAATGTACATCAACGGTTCGTGGGTGGGCACGACCTTGCTGGCGAGCTTCTCCAGCAGCCGCACGGCGTTGGACTTGCGATTGACCGTTTCCTGGCCGCTGATGGCCTGCATCCGCAATTGCGTGCCATGAAACACCGCAACGCTGATGCGATCACAACGAATCAGTTGCCGGCCGTCGTTGGCGGCTGTCGCAGCGACTTCTTTGATATGCAGACTGCGCTGCAGGTCGACGGAGAACCGGTTGAACTCACGCCAGAAATCGGCGGGCGGAGCTTCCTGAGTCCCCTCATCACGCAACTTGACATAGCGTGAAGCATAGCCACACATTTGTTCGATGAACTGCAGATATCCCGGGCGGGCACGCGGGTCCGTGTCTGGTCGTTGGAAGACTTCGACGACACCGACGCAATCCTTGCCATTCAGAATGGGACTCAGCACATACAGGTGATTCGTCGGAGTCGGCTTGTCGGTCCGTTCCCCGCCGCCGTACATCGTCGACTGGCCGTTTTGAAAGACCTCGGTCAGCAGCCCGGCATTCAACTGATCGGCTTGCGGTGCTTCGCGATAGCCAGTCAGCGCCAATCCCTGTTCGCACTTGGGATTCACGCTGCCCCCCGCACCTTTCATCCAGACCACGCCGGCCGGAGCGCCAACAGCGCTCAACAGCCGCTTCAGGAATTCGGGGAAGTACGTTGCTTCATCCGTTTCCCCATGCGAAAGGTCTTCAATTTGGCGGGCCAGAGCGAGAACCCGCTCGCGAGCTCGATTCAATTCCGCAGTACTGGTGCTCATAGCTGGGCTCAGCAAGTTGTCTGAACGTCGACCACTGCCGTTGCAGTTTGGCTCCGACGCTGAAAATTTTGATCACTTATCGCCGCAAAGTGCCATTTTGTCTGTCCTGGGGGACGACAAAACGCTCTGAAACTAGACAGTACGAAACGCTCTATGTTCTTGCAAGATCACTTCTTGCGAACGACCATCAGCGGTCGGTCTAGACCACTCCCCGCAAAAACTGCCGATTTGGCCGAGAATCATCCGTCCTGATGGCCTCAGAATGCACATCTTGTACCGGCACTAGAACCGCTATCACGGGAATCGGCAATTAGCACCCGTTCAGCCGAATTCCGATCGGCGTCATCGATCCAATCGACCGAGCTTAACATTCGGCGGCCAGATCTTTGAGAAAACGCAATCCACTCCAGACGGATCCCAAGTTCAAGTGGTTCCCAACCGACACGATTTGTTAGATAAGACGTTAAGTAATATCTGTGTAGCGGAATCTCGTAAGAGTTCCGCCGAAGTCTTCCAGACTGTAGGGCCTGTTTGATGAATTCAATCCCCACTAAGTCAAGGGATCAGGGAATTATTACCACGGAGAATACAGCGAGAGCATTTTATAGGATCCTTTTGAGCCACAGAATGACACAGAAGAAACACAGAATCAGAAGAGGAATTCTGTTCCTATTTTCTGTGTTTCTTCTGTGTCATTCTGTGGCAAAAACTCCCTCTTCTTAAATCTCTGTCTTCTCGGTGTCTTCATGATGAAATCTCCTAGGAGATGATTCATCAAACACGGCCTAGCGTCTAATTTGCATCTGTTACTAACCCTGCACGATGGGATTCGTCAGCGTCCCGATGCCATTGATCGTAATCGAGACCGAATCGCCAGCATGCAGGGAGAACTCGTCCGGCGGCACGATACCCGTCCCGGTCAGCATGAACGCTCCGTGAGGGAAGCTGTTGTCCTTGCCGAGCCAGCTAATCAAATCTTCGAAGGTGCGAGCCATCTGATCGACATTGGTCTCGCCCTGGAAGACGATTGCTTTCTTGCGGCTGATCTCGATCTTGATTTTCGTCTCAGCGCGATTGAGCGGTCCTTCCGGAATCAGGATCCACGGACCGAGGCCGCAGCATTCGTTGTAGAGCTTGGCTTGCGGCAGGTAGAGGGGATTTTCCCCTTCGATATCGCGGGCACTCATATCGTTGCCGATGGTATAGCCAACCAGTTTCAAACTGGGACTGATGACCAGGGCCAGTTCGGGTTCAGGAACCGACCAGATCGTATCCTGACGAATTCTTAACGGCAGGCCCGGGCCTGATACGCGGCTGGGAGTCGCTTTGAAGAACAACTCGGGACGCGGGGCCGTGTAGACCTTGTCGTAGTGCGAGGCCCCCGATTTCGACTCCTCCATCCGAGCAACCTGGCTGCGTTTGTAGGTCACGCCGGCCGCCCAGACTTCCTGGCGATCAATCGGTGCCAGGAACGTCACGGCAGAATGGGGCAGCGGTTCGGCTTCGCGTTCGATCAGGAATCGGGCCAGGCCTCGGGGGTCCGTGGAATAGACCAGGTCCGACAGATTGCGGCAGTTTTCGACCTGCCCCAGATCAAGCAGCCGGACTTGTTCGTCCTCAACAATTGCCAGCCGAATCTCTCCTTCGGGCAACTTGATCTTCGCAATACGCATGGTAGCTCCTTCGGCTGGGAAATCACGGGGGTGGATCTGGGGGAACTCGGAATGACTAATGTCTAAATCCTAATGTCTAAAAAGACTCCGAGATGCGGCTCTTGTGGAAATGCTCCCAGCCTTTTAGCCATTAGGATTTAGTCATTAGTCATTTCTCCGACGCTCCTCGCAGTGCCCGCAGCAGTGCCTGCATGTCGTCGGGCAACGGCGCGATGAACTGTAACTGATTGTGAGACACCGGATGCACAATCTCAAGTCGGTGGGCATGCAAAGCTTGTCTCGAGATCAGTTTCCCCCCCGTGCTGGCGGGCGCGGCAACTTCGGTAAGAGGTTCCTCGTCGGCGACCTCTGCCACTTCGGTCTCGTCGATTGTCTCGGCGGCAACGACGGGATCACGCAGCTCGACCGGTTCCCGCCCCCCATAAATTCGGTCCGCGACGATGGGGTGCCCGATGTGCCGCATGTGGACTCGGAGCTGATGTGTGCGGCCGGTCTTGGGGAGCAACTTGACGTAGGTGTAGTGTTCGAAACGCTCGAGCACCTGATAAAACGTGTTCGCTTCTCGTGCGTCGCCGCCCGGCGGACAGACACACATCCGTTCGCGGCTGTGAGGGTCGACTCGCATGTGGGTGTCGACGTAATCGCTATCGCGATCGACGACGCCGTGTACGATGGCTCGATATTCTTTCTTGACCTCACGGCGTTCGAACTGGCCCGAGAGATGTGCATGGATGTGATTGCTCTTGGCGACAACCAGCAAGCCACTCGTGTCACGATCCAGGCGATGCACAATGCCCGGACGGAGTGCGCCCGCCATATTGCTGAGGCTGTCGAAATGAAACTGCAACGCTCCGGCCAGCGTCCCGTAATAGTTGCCGCGACCGGGATGGACAATCATGCCGGGGGCCTTGTTGATCACCACCATGACCTCGTCTTCGAAGACGATATTGAGTGGCAAGTCTTCCGCCGGCAAGCTGCGATCGGGCTCTTCTGGCAGGCGGAGTGAAATGATGTCATTGACCCGCAGCTTTTTGCTGGCCTTACTGACCGGCAGACCATTCAACAGCACGCAGTCTTGTTCAATCGCCTTCTGCAGCAGAGCCCGGCTGTAGTTGGAAAACATCCGCGCGAGATAGTGATCGACGCGCCACCCATGGGCGCGCGATTCGACAGTCACGGTGATCGGTTCAGATGCGGGCAATTCGGCCATGAAGTTTCAATTCACAGGGTGAGGCGCCAGCCGAATGTAGCCCGACTCTCTGAGTCGGGTATCCTTCGATTGATAGCTGCATAGTTAGCAAATTCGGTTGCACGCCGGACCGGCATATGGGAGGGCGAGGCTCCCGCCGAGCCTAAAGCGACCGCAGGTCGGCGACCGCCGGAGGCATCGCACACGGCCTCCGGCGGTCGCCGAGCTAAAGCTCGCGTTAGGCTCGGCAGGAGCCTCGCCCTCCCAGTGACCGCAGTGTTTGGTTCAAGTTTTCCAATTTGCGAAGTTCGGTCAAAACCATCCGGCTTACGCCGGACGCTCGCCTGGTCGAGCAAAAACAAAGCAGCCCGGCACCTCTGCGTGCCGGGCTGCTGTGCCTTGATGCCAAGTTGGATTCGACTACTCCGGCTTCTTGTCAGCGGACTTTTCTTCCGCTTTCTTTTCTGGCTCGGCGGCCGGCTTTTCTTCAGCCTTTTTCTCCGGTTCCGCGGCCTGCTTCGCTTCGGTTTTCGGAGCGGGCTCAGCAGCCGGTTTCTTGTCGTCGGCCGGCGTCTCAGTTTTCGGGGTATCGGCCTTCGGCGTCTCCGTCTTAGGTGCTTCGGCAGCCGGCTTCTCGTCGGGGGTCAACGTGTCGGGAAAAGTCACTTCGGGCAATTTCGGCGGTACCAGCAATGGAACGCCACTATCTCCCTTGGCAGCCTTCTCGTGCAACTCATTCAAACCAGGGGTGAGTGCCTTGAACGGATCACCGGTGCCGAAAGCTCCCGCCTTGGCGTCATTCGGCTTCGGCGGAGCGGCCGGCTTGGGGTTCTGCTTGCTGAAGAAAGCGTAGAAATCTTTTGCCGACGGAGACTTCAATGCGCGAATTCGGTGTTCGGCTTCACGCTTGAAGATCGTATCGGGGACCTCTTTGATCAGATTTTCGTAGGCTTCGATCGCCGGCTTGACGTCACCGTTGGATGACATTTCCAAATTGCGAGCGTACCCGAACAGAACTTGCTGCTTGAATTCCGTGGGACCGCTTTGCTTAGCCAATCCCTCGAGAATCTCCTTGGCCTTCTTGAGATCCGTATTGGCCTTTTCGCGGTTTTCGAAGGCATCTCGCAGATAGGTTTCCAGGTAGGAATTGGCTTCCCGCAGCTTCGCCCACGAGGCGGCCTTGCTGCTGCTAAAATCACTGGCAACCTGCGCATAGTCATCTGCAGACTGGCTTTGCGACAATTCATTCCAGGCGGCCGCTTCGAGCGCCGAGGTCGTTCGCCAATAGTAAATCCCGCACGCAATCAGGAAGGCGACGCCAATGATGCCCCATTGCATCGAAGCGGCGTGGCGTTCGTAGAACGACTCGACCTTGAGGGTCGCTTGTTCGAGGTCGTTCGCTTTCAACTCGTGCCGGTGTTCAGTTTTCATCGGGATCCGTGGATCAAGCTGGAGTCAGGTGGCAACTGCCACAACGTCAATTGCGGCAAAGAATGAACAACGTCCGGGAACATTCCATCCCGCACTGCGCGAGTATAGGTCGCCCGAAAAACACCGTCAAGAGGGGGAACTGCGGGGGAATTTCCGTGGGATGGGTCTCCTGACCCGTCTGAGCCCGTAACAATCGGCTCCATATGGCATTCATCACTTGCGGATTTCGCTGAGCACACTTGTCGAATATTCAAGACCGCAAATCAACTCCTGCGTGATCAAGAAAGTTGTGAACCACGAATCACACCAATGACACGAATAGGACTTCTCAATGCTCCATTCAAATGAAACATCTGATGCCTTGCGCGGCAATCCAAGTTTTCCAAATTCGTGTCATTCGTGTGATTCGTGGTTAAATAATTAGAGGAGACTCGGAAGGGCCTGGAAACCCTTCTTACGAAATCTCACTCGTCATCATCGTCTTCGATGCCAGCGGCCCATTCGGGGTAGGGGATCTGCGGTCCCTTTTGAGCCCTCCACAAGATGCGGTTGAGGACATCCTCCGAGGCCTTGTCGACTTCGCGGAAATTCAGGCCAGCCGAGACGACGGCATCCTTCTTCAGGAACTCGTTCAGAATCGCCGCCGGGCTCGGATTCATTTGATCGAGGGGGACTCGATTGGCAACGGAATCGAATGGGGTCAGGTCGGCCTTGTCGGTGAAGCAATCGAACATCGGGGTCGCACTCGCGTCGAACTGATTCATCGGCGGCAGTCCCAGGATTTGTTCCATCGTCCGAATCAAGCTGGTGGTGTTGTATTGCGTGCTGACTGTCTGACCTCGTTTGGTGTAGGGGCTGATACAGTAGGCGGTCGTGCGGTAGCCGCTGACGTGGTCCCAACCGGCCTGTGGATCGTCCTCAATGGCGAAGATCGCCATCTCCTTCCAGAACTTGGAATGGCTGAGACCCTCGACGATGCGGCCCACAGCCAGATCGTTGTCAGCCATGCACGACGCCGGGGTCGGGCAACCCGCACTCGTGCCGCTGGTGTGATCGTTGGGCAGGCAGATGATCGTCAGATGGGGAAACTCGCCCTTGGCTTCGTACTCTTTGAGTTCCCCCAGGATGAAGTCGGCACGGTATTGGTCCGGTACAGACATGTCCCAACCGACATACCCTGTGGGAGAAAACGGCCGCACCGATTCGACCGATGGGGCGCTTTCAAACACGACGTCTTTGGTTTCGCCTTTCCACGTCTTGTAGCAAGCCAGATAAGGCGGACTCCCCTTCTTCGCGGGATCACTCCAGCGGACTTTCGGCATCATGAATTCGCCATAGTTGCGAATCGTTTTCTTGTGAGCGATCGCGTTGTCCCACAGAAATCCCGCGGGTGAGTAGGCCAGTGCATCGGATTCATCTTCACCCATCCCGTCCGGATAGCTGCGCGGGAACCCGGCGAAACTCTTTTCCATGTAATCCGTGCTGAATGCGGTCGTGCTCCATTGGTGTCCGTCGGCGCTCAGAATGCCGGCACAATAGGTGTTGTCGAGCAGCACGAATTGATGGACCAATTTGTGCTGATTGGGGGTAATTTCCTCGCCAAAGATGCAGAGATCCGGCTGGCCGCGTCCCTGCTTCAAAGCTCCGAAGACTTGGTCGTAGGTCCGATTCTCCTTGATGATATAGACCACATGCTTGATCAGACTGGGCTCACCAATCCGCTCGGGAATCGCCCGGGCCGGTTGGTCGGGTCGAGCAGGCAAAGCCGCTTGAGCGACCGAGCCGCGGCGGATGTTCTTGGCGGCCCGTTCCGACAGTTTTGCCAGATCTTCCTCATTCGGGACCGGCATCAGCGAGACTGATCCGTGATAGTGATGCGAGTTGAATCCCGCCGACTTGCCGTGCTTTTTGGGCGTGATGGGGAGCCCCTTGATATTGGCAACACACAGTGTCTTGCGACTGGGATCGAACAGTACCGCACCCGGGAACCAGCCGGCCGGGATCATCCCGCGGAGCTGGGTGTCCCCTTTGTCCTCGGGGTCGAAATGAAAGACGGCGATGGCGTTGTGCGTGCCGTTCGCGACGTACAAGTTCCTGCCCGATGCATCAAACGCCAAGGCGTTGGGGGAGGCACCCAAGAGATCCGAAGGTTTGTGTTTCGCCCAGATGGTTTCGGTGATGGCTTCGCTGGCCACATCAATGATACTCAAGTGATCGCTGCCGGCATTCGCACAGACGACATGCTTTTTGTCAGGCGAAACGGCGAGTGCTGACGCGTGCAATCCGGTCAATATTTCTGCGGCAACCTTGTCGTCCGCCAGATGAATGATACTGACCGACCCTTCGCTGGAGATGTGCCGCACGGGATCGACTCGGACCACCGTACCACGTCCGGCGGGCCCGGTCAGATCACCCGCCGTGGGGCGTCGGCCGGCCCAGTTGCTGACGAACGCTTTGCCCTCCACGAGCACGACGTCATAGGGTGCCATTCCGACATCCCACGTCCGCAGTACGTTGCCTTTGGCCGTATCAATTTCCAATAGCTTGTTCGACAGATTTCCGCAGACGTACAGCTTGCTGTCATCTGCGGATAATTGCAGCCCGCTGGGAATTTCAGGCTTACGACGAGGAGCACCGGCAGCCGGCAGCGGAATCGTGTGCGACGGATGAACGGCCCCCGCGTCATCCATCGAAAACACCTTGATGGAGCCATTCACGTTGCTCAGATAGATCCGCTTGCCGTCGTGTGAAAAGCGTAGCCCCGTATAGCTGACCTGACCGCTGCGATCGGGCTTGAGGATATTCGGAGAGACGACCGTCGGAGGTTCCTTCTGATCATCGCCAGGAAAGGAGACCCGTTGTACGACCTCGGCCCGGTCAATGTCGATCACCAGCAGTTCGCTGGTTTTGCCCGAGACCAGCAGACGCTTTCCATCCGGAGACAACGCCAGTGCCTGCGGTCGCAATCCCGCGAGTTCCACCTGTTTCCCGTACGGGGTCAGCAACTGGTTCACGGGGGTGACGATGTACTCCTCGCGAGATCGGCCCACGAGATCGGTCGTCGATTCGACCTGTGGCTCCTGGGCATGAATCGCCCCAATTGCCATCGTCAGCAAAACAGGGGCGATCAGCCAGGTTGAGCGGCAACGCATCATCGCGAGTCCTTTGGCAATTCTTGAGCATGAGGAAACCGGCCTGAGTATCGGACGCTCCAAGAGACTCGTCAACCGGCTCGACCGCTCGTTCACGGAAGTCTCATGGAGGCGTGGCCTGACTCTGGTTCCTGATTGACCATCTTGGATTCTGAGCGATCAGTCATGACGGGCTAAGCTACAGGATAAAAGGGCTGGGCAAGATTTCGTGGTAGTTCAGACATCGCGATCCTTGAGTTTAGCAGGCGATTTGCTTCTCCAGACAGCATTTGACTTAGGCGCTGCCCTGTTCGAGCGCAAGACTGAAAGCCATAAATTCCGCATCCGCGGCGGCATTAAGTTTGCTTCTTATTGAAAATCAGTGATACACTCAAAGAGTACCGGTCCCGAGGTTGATTCCAACCTTGGACAGTTCGAGTCCATCACATCGCGCTGAATTTCTCACTGACTCATTGATGGGGGATACATCGAATGGTTAGCTCAACTGCGTCTGTCGGCTTCCGATCGGGATCAACGTTTGAAGATCGCCTCGCGGATGAAGTGGCCACGGCCCTGCGTAGCGCCGGATATCCCGAGTTTCAGACGCTGGATGTGGAAGTCGATGGCCATGACATCAGTCTGCATGGTCGCGTGCCCAATTTCTTCCTGCGACAGAAAGCAGAATACGTCGTACTGGGAATTCCCGGTGTGGCGTCTCTCCAGAGCGATATCCAAGTCGTGCGCTAGGACTAGGAATCGTGGGACGGGTCTCCTGGCCCGTCCGTCCAGCAATATTGGCATGTTCCAAGCGGTGATATGTGCTCATGGCCGCGTTTGATGTCGTATCGGCCTAGTTAAGGCGGACGGACGGGCCTGGAGACCCGTCCCACGACACTTTCACGATTTCATCCGCTTCGCCTTCTGGCAATTGCACTCCCCGAGCTAGTGTGCGCGCTTCGGTCACGCGCCACTTACGACTCCGGCGTTTCATCCAGCGTACGGCCAGCAGATCGATCAACGGACCGAGCATCCGATTGAAGATCCCGTAGTGTGATCGGCCGCCCAGACGCGGGCGATGTGACACGCGAATCTCGTGGACTTCGAAGCCTTCCATCTGTACCAGTGCCGGCAGAAATCGATGCAGACCGTGGAACAGCTTGATCCGCGCGACAGCCTCACGCCGAAACGCCTTCAGCGAACAGCCGGTATCGTGAATACCATCCTGCAAGACCCACCGACGGAAAGTGTTGGCGAACTTGGAAGCAAGGTGCTTGGTCCAGTGATCTTGTCGCCCATAGCGCCAACCGCAGACCATGTCACATCCATCGAGTGCCGCCAGAAGCAGCGGGATCTCGGACGGCGGATTCTGTCCGTCAGCATCCAGTGTGACAAGGACGTCTCCACGGGCCGCCCGGAAACCGGCATCAAACGCCGCCGACTGCCCGAAGTTGCCGTTCATCCGGAACCAGCGCAGACGCGGCTCGCGGACCGACCAATGCTCCAGCACCGACGGTGTCTCGTCGGTCGAACCGTCGTCGACGACCAGAATCTCAGACTCGCCCGGCAACTTGTCCAGGACCGTCTGCAGTTCGGACAACAGGTCCGGCAGGCAGGCGGCTTCGTTGTGAGCCGGAATAATGATCGAGCGTTGGATGGCCACAATCGAGTCCTTCGTCCGTGAAGGGAGTTGTCTGAATATCCTAAGCCGTGTTTGATGAATCCAATACCTACGAAATCAGGAGATCAGATTCACCACGGAGACACGGAGAGCACGGAGACCAGAAATGAGATTTCTCCGTGTTCTCCGTGTCTCCGTGGTGAAATCCCCTGTCTGCTGATCCACCAAACACAGCCTAGAGTTCGCGAACGGCTTTCAGGATCTTATCGTAATCGTTCTCCAGAACGATAGGCTCGTTTGCATAGACCGTGGACGTGATCTCATTTTCGGCCAGCAACTTGCGGGACGATTCAGACTGCGGCGTGTGATACGCCACGGTGACGGTCGGGTCCTTCAGTTGATGTCCCGTCAGGATGCAGACGACGCGGTCGCTGGGAGCGATCACCCCTTCCGCCCGCAACAATTTGGCTCCAGCAACGCTGGCAGCACTGGCGGGTTCGCAACCGAAACCGCCCGCGCCGATTTGGGCTTTCGCGTCCAGGATTTCCTGATCGGTCACTTGTCGGACGACACCGTTGCAGGCGTCTAACGCTCGTAAAGCCTTGATCAAGTTCACCGGTCGATTGATCTGAATGGCAGTCGCCAGAGTCGCAGCGCGGCGGCCTTCCGCGTCCATCTGAGTATAGAATCGCTCGATCAATTCCTGGTCGGGACGGCCGTTGTTCCACCGCAGGCCTTGCTCTTGATAGAGCCGATACAGCGTGTTCGAGCCCGCGGCATTGATAATCGCCAGACGCGGAATGCGGTCGATCAAACCGAGCTGCTTGAGCTCAATGAACGCCTTGCCAAACGCACTCGAATTTCCCAAGTTTCCACCGGGAACCACGATCCAGTCGGGCACTTCCCAGCGTAACGCTTCGAGCACCCGGTACATGATCGTCTTCTGGCCTTCCAGACGAAACGGGTTGATGCTGTTGCACAGGTAGATCTTGGCTGGGCCAGCAACTTCCTTCACCCGCGCCATGGCATCGTCAAAATCACCCAGCAGTTGCAGCGTCTTCGAGCCGTAATCGAGTGCCTGGGACAGTTTTCCATAGGCAATCTTGCCACTGCCCACGAACACGAAGACTTTGAACTGCTGGCTCGAACTCGCATAAATGGCCAGCGACGCACTCGTGTTACCGGTCGAGGCACAGGCTGCACTGGTGGCACCGACCATGTTGGCATGGCTGATGGCGGCCGTCATGCCGTTGTCTTTGAAGCTGCCCGACGGGTTTAAACCCTCATACTGCAAATGCAGGTTACCGGCCCCCATGCCGACATATTTGCCGACGGCGTGAGCTTGCTGCAGGATCGTCTGCCCTTCACCGATCGTGACAATCTTGTCCTCAGGGGCGAACGGAAGCAACTGTCGAAAACGCCACACGCCACTGAAATCGAGCGGCTGGTTGCGATTGGCCCAGCGGGCTTCAAAATCCTTCAATTTCCCGGGCACCGGCAGGCGGTCCCAATCGTATTGAACATCCAGCAGACTGCCACAAGAGGGACACGCAGTGAGCGTTTCGTCAATGGGAAAGGTTTCGGCGCAATCGAGATTGAGGCACTTCTGATACGCCAGGGTGGTTTGAACTGCGGTAGAAATTTTCTTCACCTTTTCCAGGGACTTTTTAATGAGCGTTCAAAGCCCCGGATCACTTAATTTCAATGAAAGATACGAAGACTGCCAGGCAACCGTGATATTTTCAACGTCATGGGAGGGTGAGGGACCCAGAGGGTACCCCGCCGAACCGCAAGCGTCATTCGACCTTCGCGAGACTATCCGGTTCGGCGGGGTACCCTCTGGGTCCCTCACCCTCCCATCGACTCGAATCACAAATCCGACCAAGCTTCTTCATGTCACAATGACTTGCGGCAAGACCAGACATTTTCACGGCTCAGGCCAGCCTTGGGAAGGGCAAACCACATTTGCGATGCGTCAATAGACCGAACAAGGTAGCCCAAGATCAATGAATCCCATAAGTCCCATCCGTCCCATTGGTCCCATAAGTCCCATTCCCTCCCCCCACAAACGACATCAGGCCGAAGCAAACGCTTCGGCCTGATGAAATTCCAACTTGTCTATCGCGTCAACTATTCCGCGTAGAACTGAGTCGCCTCTTCGACGATCAGTGGTTTCTGAATCGATTCGCTGGTCAACCGGGCTCGCAGCTTGGTCGTTCCGGCAACCGTGCCCTTGATCGTGATCCTGTAGATCAGGCTATCGCGGGCAGCCAATTCGCTGGCGGGCTTGAAGATCAGCACACCGCTTTCGACGATGTGACCGGTCGGGCCATCCACCTTGACCAACTCCACATCCGGCGGCAATTCGCAAGAGATGGCCACTTTGCTGGCCGCCTTCGAACCTTCGTTGCGGACATTGATCTCATAAGTCATTTCGCTGCCGATTTCGATCGGATCGTCGGCATCTTTCACTTCCATCACCAGCGAGGCAGCCCCTTCGACGCGAGTCGCGACCACAGCCGTCGCTTCCGCACCCGCATCACCCGAGACCTTGAACACGTGCCGGACTTCGCCCAGCTTTTGCGGCATCAACTCCAGCTCAACTGTCTTACCCTGGCCCGCTTCGAGCGAACCGATGTACCAGCTAACCGTCCGCGTTTGCGAGTCCCAGCGACCGCCATGATCGGCTTTGACAAAGTCGAAACCAGTGGAGACGGCTTGCGTAATCCGGACGTTTTCGGTCCCCGTGTTACTGTTATTGGTGACGGTCACCGCGTACTTCGCGGCTCGGTGCATGTATCGCAGGCTTGGTCCCGTAGCGGTCAGCTTGAGGCTTGGGGCCAGCACGATGATATGACTTTGAGTGACATGTTCCAAACTCCCGGTGCTCGACTTAGCGATCACCTTCAAAGTCTGCTCGCCACCCGCCGTGGCCATCATGCCGAGGCGAACCGTACGAGTCTCACCCGGCCCGAGCGGACCGATTTCCGTAGCGAATTCCTTGCCCGAACTGCTCTCGAGGCCAGCGGGCAGGAAGGCATGGACGACCACATTTTGAGCGGTTCCAGTACCGGGATTGGAAATCGTGACCGTAGCAGCAGCAGACTCACCCAGTTGAACTTCGTCAGCCATTTTCACGGCTGCAGTCAGCATCGGTTCGGAAACTTGGAACGATGTCGCGGCCGTCCCGGTAAATCGGACCTGGGCCGACGCGGCCAGTTCGCCACGCTTCGTCGGGACCATGGTCAGTTCAATCGTCTTCTGTTCGCCGGCAGCCAGATTTCCAAACTGCCATTCGAGCTTCGTACTGGACGCCTTCGGGAAGGGAACCGACTCAACCAACTTCACCGATTCCGGGAAGCTGGCTTCGACGATGATGTCCCGGGCGGAAACCTTGCCGTTGTTCTTGACGATCAGCACGCACTGGCACTGTTCGCCCAGCGTCACTTCGCCACGAGCTTCCCAAGTCACATCAACTTGAGGAGCCTGGTTGTTGGTACCAGGAGTCGTGGCGAACTTGGCAGTGATTTCCTTGCTGGTCGATGCCGGCTTAATGGCGACACTTGTCGCCGTGCCAGCGGGCTTCTTCGTTTCGGGCATCTTGGACGCCGTGGACTTGGCCGCGGGTGTCTTGTCGGCAGCGGCCTTCAGCGGGGCCGAAGTGGCACTGGCGGGAATAACTCGGCGTTGCGTCTTGTTGCCAGCTTCTTCCTTCAGACCAGCGTTGACCACCTTGGTCGGGCGTTCGCTCGGTTCGAAGGGATTGACTTCCAAGTCCTTCGCAGCCGCGTCATTGCCCGAAACGGGCTGAATCTTGACCTGTGCCTTCTTGGTATTCGTCACTTGTGCGGCGGGTTGCTCGGCACCATCTTGAATGGAATCGAGCAATTCCTTGTACCGGGCAGCCTTGCGAGCCTGATCATTGGCGGCAGGCAATCGCGAGGTGGAGACCGTCGGGGCGGCGGCCGGTTTGGGAGTTTCTGCGAACGGGTCGGTTTCCACTTCCAATTGAGCCGTCGCGGCAGGGCGAGCGGCGGGCTGGCGAACGGGTTGCTTCTTCGGCGGAATCGCGGGTTCGACGTCTTCGAACATCTTGCGAATGGCCGCATCATCAGTTTCAACCAGCGCGTCGCTCTCTTCAGGACGAGCGGCCGTTCTGGTCTCAGCGAGGGGGGCCTTGGCGACTGGTGCCCTGGCCGTTGCGGCGCCTGGAGTGATCAGATTGCGTTGTCTCGGTGCGGCAGTCGCGGCAGCCGGACGAGCCGTCTGAGTGCTATAGCGGGTGCTCGGCGAAACTGTGCCGGTGTTGCCTGTGGGAACGCGGGGCGTTGTGTCCGTGGCGAAATCAGATTCGTCAGACACCTTGGCCCGCGCGGTCGGCGCCGCTTCAGCAGCAGCGGCCTCAGGATTGCGGACCTGAGCCTTGTTCTTAGAGTAGATCAGCAATCGAGAGCGTCCGCCCAACAGGCTCTTGCGAGCAGGCGTGGTCGTCTCGTCAGCCGCGAACAACGCTTGCACGGCGCCGGCGGCGATACAAATGACTGGCAGCCACCAAATCTTGCGCATCCTGCACACTCCTTGAACATCACTCTGGCCCGCAGAGAATGTAGCGTGCTCCGCACGCCAAGGTTGAGACATTGCTGTCCACAGGTCTCTTCAAAGCACCTTCCCATCGAATGATGGTTTTGGGAGAGTGCTCGATTCGACCACGTTCGTTAGAGCTTGCCGAGACACTTTCAAGTGGCTCCAGACAACTCTACATCGTCCTGTATCGGCTGTGTCAGTCGAACTACTTGAAACGATTTGGCAAGAATTTCCGGTCGTAACGCCTGAAAGTGAACACTTGCGAACAGGTGCTATGATTTGAAGTGAATTCTGTGAAGACGCCGCAAGAGGCCACAGCTTATGGCGTTGCGTCTTGCGGAAGACAGAATCTCATGAGTCAGTTAAAAACCATCTGTCCCATAAATCCCATCGAATTAATGGGACTTATGGGACGGATGGGACACATGGGACTTATGAAAGAGGGCTGCGCCTATTCAGAACGTTCATCAAGCTGCTCGCGTAACGCATCTCGTTCCTGGCGAGTCACTTCCAAATCGAACATCAAGTACTTGATATCCAATCGAAGTTGCGAGAGTGCCTCCTGAACCAAGCTCAGGATCCGGCGGCGGCGGCGAGTTGATTCGACGACCTGACTATAGAGTTGGGGTAATTCCCCCTGCTCGTCAGGCGTTAAGAGGGCGAGACGCTTCCCGAGCTCCACGAGTTCCCTCGGAAGTTCATCAGTGCCTGCGTCGGGGATGCGTGAGTGTGTGTTCTTCATATTCTCCGCCCGGCTTGATCGTCTCGAATCCTTCTCCCAGTATCAGATTCTGTGCCAAGCGTTGACGGATTGCAACAGATTAACTCATCTGACTACAAGATAAAGAGTTAAGCCATCGAGTCAGATCTGCTCACTGATAACGTCCGTTGACAGTGTTGCCGTTTCTCATCTTGGCGTTGTTCACAACATCTATTAAAATCAACGACTTGTGTCTCAACTGCACGGTTTTACCTCATGTAGTCTGTGGCAATGACGACGGTCGCAAGGACTTGAGGGTATTTGCGGAATGGATCTTTTTTGAGCAGAATTCTGTCTCAAGAAATGCCGTAGGGAAGCGGCGCAAACTATGACACTCGGGGCCAACAGGGTGCATGAGGTCGGCGTCTCCGTCAGGAGGCAGTCTGCGTGGATCGTCGTTTGCCTGGTGTTATTCACGGCACCCCTCACGGCCGCGGACTTTCTGGAAGGCTTCGACGGCCCGCAAACCAGTTGGAACATCGCGACCGATTCCAAGACCTGCCGCGTCGTCGACCACCTGCGGCACGATAAGATCCTGCGGTTTGGGACCGGATCAGAGAATGTCGTCTTCGATGCCCAACAAATCGCCCGCGCCGAGCTCACCCATGGCCTCAGTCCGGCCCGCGTTCTGGATGAACCCCTGACCGCCAATGTCTGGATACGCTCCAATCGCGCCGGTGCGAAATTCTCCTTGAGGCTGGTTTATCCCCATTTGACCGATCGAGAGACGGGTCTCATTGTCTTCCGATTGATTGACGGCGAAATCTACCAGTCGGAGGGCAAGTGGCAGATGCTCACCTGCAAGACTTCCGAAAAGGAGCTCAACCGCCGCAGCCAACTGCTGCGAGCTCAATACGGCGCGAAGTGCGATCTCACCGACGCCTACGTCGATCGCGCGTTCATCTCGCTGGAATTGGGGGCGGGAGCGACCGAACTATTCATCGATGAATTGAAATTGGGACCGGTCGTCAGCCCGAGTGCCGATATTCCCGTATTGCCCGAAGCCGGTCCCGCAGTCGCCGAATTGAACGACGTCAAAATGCAGCATGACCGGCTGCTGATCAACGGCAAGCCGCGATTCCCGGTCATCCTGCCGTACCACGGCGAGCCCCCCGCTGAACTCGCCAATATGGGTGTCAATCTGGTGTGGATTCCGCGCCATGACGATCACCAGGTCATCGATTCCCTGGCTCAGGTCGGCATTGGGGTCGTCGCTACGCCACCTTTGGCATTGTCGCCAGAAGGGGAAATCCTGGATGCCGAAAATGCCGGATTAGCCCCGCTGGGTGAAGACTTGGACCCGATCCTATTCTGGATGCTGGGGAATGAAATCCCTGCCAACGACGCGAAACGACTGGCAAACTGGCGGAAGCAATTGTTGTCCGCGGATCGACGCCGGCATCGGCCATTAATGGCTCATATTACCGGCGGTGAGCGGGCTTTTTCCCGGCTCGTCGCGATGCTCGGGGTGAGTCGTCCGGTGCAGGGAACAAGTCTCGACTATGCGCGCTATCGCGACTGGTTGACCGACCGACAACTGGCAGCCCGCCCGGGTAGTTTCATGTGGACCTGGATCGATACCGAGTATCCTCCCGAACTGGTGGCCACCCGGCTGACCCAACAGTTGATTCCGCCCGTCATGGAGCCCGAGCAGCTTCGACTGCAGACGTTCTCGGCACTCTCGAGCGGCATGCGAGGCCTGGGATTCTGGTCGACGCAGGGACTGTTCAATGAAGGTGCGGGGGCCGCCGAAACGCGGCTGATGTTGAAACAATTACAATTCGACATGAAATTATTGGAACCGTGGCTGGCGACCGGATCGCCGGTGGGCAACGCCAAGTTTCAAATGCTGCGGCCCACTTCACCTCCAAACGTCGCAACGGCGGCACGCAAGCCGGCCGTCGTCCAGGCTGGTCATGCAGCCCCGGCTTCGACCGGACAACCCGTCACCGATTCCGCGCACATATCTGCGACCTTGTTGGAATCCGATTTTGGAACACTGCTACTGGGGACCTGGTTTGAGAATGATTCCCAGTTTGTTCCAGGGCGCATGGCGGCGAATGACGTCCAGATCGTCGTGCCAGGAATTAAGGAAACGGCCAAAGCCTGGGAAGTCACAACGACAGAAATTCGCCCCTTGGTAACCGATCGTAACGCGGTTCCGGGAGGCACATTGATCCGTCTCCAACAGTTTGAACTGACCACCGCCATCGTCATTTCCTCGGACCTTTCCCTGGGTGCCGACTTACGCCGCCGGATGCGCGAAATCCAAGCCGAAAGCGCCACGTGCGTGGTGCAATTGGCGCGAGCCAAGTTGAAGCGTGTCGAGGGTGTGGTCACGGAACTCCAATCACTCGGGCGAGCTCAGCCCGATGTCGACCGTATGTTGAGGAAGGCTCGACAGTTGGCCGAAACGGGAACGAAGGATCTCGACCGGAAGGATTTCGTCGCGGCACGCAAGAATGGCGAGTACGCCCTGCAGATGTTACGCGTTCTGCAACGTGCCCATTGGGACGATGCGGTCGCGACGTCGACGCATGCCATCTCGAGTCCACACACAATTTGTTTTCAAACGCTGCCCGATCACTGGCGCATGCAGGCCCGCATCCAGGCCGACCGCGAACGTACTGCCGAGAATCTGCTGCATTCGGGAGATTTTGAAGACGAAGACACGTTCCGCACCGCGGGCTGGCAGCACACGCAGAATGACGTCCCGGGAATCGCCGCCACAGCCGAGTTGGTTCAAGCACCCGGTCGGAAGGGTTTTTGCCTGCGGATGGCAGCCGGTGTAGCCGACGACAAGCCGGCTCCACTGATCATTGCCGCCGCCCCGGTCACGGTGATCACGCCGAGTGTCCCGGTTCAAAATGGCCAGACACTCCGGATTCAGGGAAATGTGAAGTTGCTCCGCAACGTCAGCGGGACTCGAGACGGATTTCAAATCTGTGATTCCATCGGCGGGGCCACCAAGGCGATCCACTGGACTCAAGCCGGCGAGTGGCATCGTTTCGAAATCCTGCGCGAAGTAGCCGCGACTGAATCAGTGTCGCTGAAGCTGAGCCTGTTCGGGATCGGCGAGGTCCTGATTGACGATCTCAAAATCGAACCGTTGGACTTGCCAGGAACCAAGGTTCCACCGGAAGAATGACGCCTAAGGCGAGCGTCCGGCGTAAGCCGGATGGTTGTTATACGCGAATTGTCACCATTCCACGTCATTCAAACGTGCGAACGGGATCAATCAATATCTCTTCGATCGGGTGCCACTGGCTGTGCCAGTGCGTCGCCGGACAGCGTATAGAC
>JAKFVC010000127.1 GCA_021732415.1 Planctomycetaceae bacterium | reverse complement strand
CAAAGTGAAAGTGGTTACCAGAAGAAGCTATGGCTTTCGCACTGCAAACGTCGCGAAACTCGCGCTATTACACAACCTTGGGCACCTTCCTGAGCCCAAATCAACCCACACATTTTGCTGACGAACCTATTAAGAAAGGGCGGCATCCGGGTTATTCAACCGCAGTTTGTCTAGAGAGCTCCTTCTAGCCACTGCGACGCACAGATGTAGGACCTTCGTGCACAGGCAGCGGATTGCGGTGAGTCCGAACCTATCGTTCGGCTAACTCATTGTAACACGGAGTTCGGGGAGTGACTATTTTTATTCGGAGCGAGTCGAGCGAGTGTTGCGGAGTTTACGTTTCCTGCGGGATCAAGCTGGCCCGGATCACGGATGTCCGAAAGTGATTGTTGCTCAGCAGCGAATACAAGGTCGGTATTTTCCGCTGACTGGCAAGCGATGCTGAACGAATAACTCAAGGTGCGGCTGGAGCGCGCGTCGGTCACATCGACAGCGTCAGGATGCGTCCGCGAAACGCCTTCGGCAGCACGGACATTCTCCATCGAATCCTTTGGTGAGAGCGGAAAATGCCGACGGCTGCGGCAGCGTCATTATCGCCTTAAACGCCAGCGGTGCTCGATGAGCATAATGGCGATAGGTGATTCCACCGACCGAATGGCCCAAAATCTCAATCGACGACTCAGGAACGTGTTCGTCGTAATATGTTGCGCATGTCTTTCTCAAGTCCTTGAGGACCCATGGCTCTTCTTCACCGGTCTCCAAGTTCGTCTTGGGCTTAATTCCGGCCAGGGTGCAGAGCTCTCGAAATTGCGTGTTTGGACGGGAGCCACCTCCGAAAAAGACCGGACTGTCTGGTTGAGGATTTTCCGGCATCAGACTTTTGATATGGGCATTCACAACGCGATTCATTGGCCGGTAGAACGCCTTACTCGTCTTGACGCGACGGTAGAACAACCATCCCCACGGCGATTGCTCCTTGATTTCCCGATCTGGCGACCTCCGATCCCACGAGACATGTCGCCAGAGAATTGGTTCGTGGAATGGTGTCGATTTCCAGACTGTGCCAGTATCCAAGCCATAGTTGAAGAATACGACCAACGCTGCACGCCAGAAACGACCTATGGGAATTGACGAAGCCCAGCCCCTTGGGCGTTCCATCGCATGAGTCGCAAAGTACAGGGCGTTGATTTCGGATTTGATCAAATAGTGCCTGCCTGCGACCTCCCGCTGCAATCTGGGCTGCGGAAATCGGGGTAACGACTCGATGAGATCCTGTTCCCACGCCCACGAAGCGACAGCCCGAAGATGCTCGCGGGCTTTGTTAGCAGTTCGCCCTGGGTTCTTGCCGTCGTGCTCGACTGCACGCTCGTAAACCCAGTCGAGAAACTCTCGAATCTGCTTCCGTTCGAGCTTCTCAATCGTAACTCCGCCTCCCCATTGATCCCATTTGGCGAGGGTTGTTTGGTATTCATGTCGAGTTCCCAGGGAAGGACTCTTCGCAGAAAGATACTTTGATACAGCGACCTTGAGGGTGGTTGGCATTGGCAATGCTCCCGCGACTCCGGCGCTACCTCCAATGCCAACTCCTGTCCGCCGGATAAATTCGCAATCGGCATCCTGCGAGTGTTTCGCACCGGATCCATGAAGCGAGTTAAGTGGTTTTTGGGGCGATGAGCACCCTAAATCAAGGGTAGCTCAGCTTTTCAGGCCTTGCAATAATCGCAACTTATCAATCCACCATTATTGCCGTTCGAAAGTTAGATGCCGCTGAAAAACCACGGTGTGTCGGACTGACGCAAGACTGCGATGACGCGCAATGACTTCATTCTCCTCCATCACGTGCAGCCAGATCATTCGGATGAGTCGCGTACCTAACACGGCATTGGATGGCCTGGGTCAGAATGGAACTTGCCGAGTCCGCAAAATTGCTCGGTGGGAGTTGCAGTAGTGCTTTTGCCGTCTGAGCGACCTTGCCTGTGGTGCATCGTTGCAGAAAATCGCGACAACTCGTGTTCGCTATGGAATGGTTCAGTTCGCTGGCGAGTTCCAGCAGGAGTTCGAGCAGTTTCCCAAAGTCGCGCGGCAGTTTGTCGGGCTGGCCGCAGAGCGCAGCTTGCAAGGCATTGTGAATGACCATTGCGTGCAAGGGGGAGGCACGGGCGGTTTCGGCGAGTGTCTTCTGCCAGCGCGGAGGCTTAATGAGTCCACTGGGGAGCAGGAACGCCAACGCTCGCCCCAGGTTGTCTGAGCCTAGACGGCCATCTTCGATCGCGCGGATCGCGACGTCGGTCGCCAGGCCGGATTCGCCCGGCTCTTTCGCTGCCAGAGCCGTTGCCAGCAACAGCAGTCCGCAGTAGCGCAGCGGAGTGCCGGAATCGAGTAGCGGTTCCAGCAGCGTCTTGTTCTGCCAGGCAGCCTCGGGCCAATCCAGATTGTCCGCCAGTGTTTCCAGGGCTCCGGCGAACAGGGATTCACGTGCGAGCGGCCAGATCGTGGCCGACCAGCGCACCGCCCCGACGGTGCGCCCGCACGGACCACCAAGTTCCCAAGCCAGACCATTCCCCTCACTGCGCTGTTGATGGAGTACGACCGTTGCGCAGGCCGGGTTCACTGACTTGGGGACCACAGGTTCGCTGTGCACCTTCAGCGTGATCCACGTGCGATCTTTCTTAAAGATCGCAGACATTTCGGCCGCACGTCCTGCATCTGGGCCCTGATTGGGAAACGCCTTCTCAACCCGCAGATCGTCGTCCCAAGACGCACGCGCTCTCGCCGCCGCAATCCACAGCGCCGCGGTCTCCCCAATCGCCATCCGCGGTGCACCAAGCGCATAGCGAACTGCGAGAATCCAATCGGTTCGCGATTCTTTCAGTGTGGCCAGTGCCTGAGATCGACCGTCGGGCGCCAGGCGGAGCAGTGCCAGGCAAACGTCGGTGACATCCGGCTCTCCGGTGGACCAGCCGTTGACACGCTGGACGAGCAACACTGGGTCAATCCAGCCGCCCGCATGCGTTGGGGCACTCAGCAGAACTGTGGACTGGCCCGCGGCAACACGCTTGGCTAGTGTCATCGATCGCTGGCTGAGAAATCCGAGTCCCTTTTTCAGATTCTCTCCATACCACCGATGTGTTTCGCCTGCGAATTCAGCCACGACACAACGATCGGCCCCACGCTTCCACTGGATGACCTCGCCCGCCGTCCAGGCCAACACCAATCCACACAGATCGTCTGCCGGACCGATGCCCAGAAAGGGAAACACATGCTTTTTCAGTCGCTGCGTCGCGCGTTTGGCGAGCGGGCCGACACGGCGGGCAAAGTCGTCTGGCGTTTGATTGCACAGACGCGACAAGCCATCGAACGCCCGCTCTGCTTCGTCTACTAATTCTTCATCCTCAACCACTCGGGCACAGGCGTCGATGAGTTCATCAAGATCGGCGATCGGCGCCAGCTGCTGCGAATCCTTAAGCCTTAAAATCTCTGTGCCGTCAAAGATGGCAGCGGGAATCTCCGCATGTCCTGCCTTGATATTCTCCAAGAGCGCGTCGATGCACCAGAGTCGCTGAATTTCCGGAGCAAGCTCGGGCAGGTTAGGTTCCCTGCCGACAGACGTGGTACTCTTCGCCGCCGTTTTCTTTGTGGTCGGTTCGACACCGCCGGTCGTCCAGCGAATTAATCTGCCGCGTAGCGAGGCTGCTATCAGCGGAACATGATCGGCGATGGCCGCTGCTAACTCGGAATCGACTGCAGCGGCATATTTGTCGATCAAATCGAGGGCCGCTTTTTGCACATCGGTCGCCTCGTGCCCCAACGCGATCGCGACACAAGTGAGGACCTCGCGCTGAGCTGCAGGAGTCGAGGCGGATGAAGCCAGCAGTGCCAGGGCTCGTGTCGCGGTGGCTTTCTGGCGTGAGGTGAGCGCCGGTTGCAACCCGGCGACGAGTGCCGATGTATCATAGACTCCTTGCGGAGCAAGTTTGCTTACGAGGTCTAGAGCCCAGGTGGCAATGTTGGTTGCGGAAGCCCCCACAAGCCTGAGATACCGTGGGGCACACTCACGCAGCTCTTCGGCCGTCGGTGCGAGGCCATCGTGAAAGGTGGCGAACCATTTCGCACGATAATGATTGAAGTCGCGTTCCAAGGCGTCGAGTGAGGAGGCCAGCAGACGCTCCCGCGACAATCGGCCTTCAGCAGCAAAACGCAAAAGTGCTGCGTGCCACGTCCCACTATCACGGGACCCGTCCCAGTTGGCAAGGCTGTTCTCGCCAACGCCATCATAGTGGAACAGGCGCCATACTTCGTCGTCCAAAAGTTCCGGGTCGGCCCGCAAGAGCTCTTCGATCGATTGTTCGCGATTAAAGCGGTGACCGGCTAGGCCACTGATCATCGCCAGAATGTAGTTGGGGGACTCGGGCTTGGAGATCACTCCAGCGCGAATGAGCCTGCGAACAAGCGCCCAGTGAAACCAGTAGTAGGTCTCCTGCAGCAATTTGTCGACCCAGGCTGCCGCCCATTCCGGCCGTCGGTCGGAGACAATGGCAAACGCGAGGTCCTGATTCCGCGCGACGCGCCAGCTAATTGCCTTCAACTCGGTCGAAGTGCCCGTGGCAAGCACGGCAGCCTCGGCGACGACGACATCCCTTTCGCCTTTCTTGGCCTGCTTCAAAAGTTGCAGACAGAGTGGTGCCAGGCGACGACGTTCAGCCTCGATCATCCCCTTGAAAAAGGCGATGCACTCGGGGCCGCGGTTGTTCTCCACAATCATCTGCAACTCGGACTCACTCACTCGATTCCTCCCAGGCGATGCGGGCTGCCAGAATGTGTTTGCATGGTCCGCGACTGTCGCCGTGTTTTGAATACCATGGACAGGTGCATTTGGCGTCGTCCTCCGTCAGCCGGACTCGATGTTCCACATCGGTCCCCGCCACGAAGAACTCTGCCTCCTCTGCGGTGCGGCTGGCAAGCCGTACTTTGTTTACCGCGATGAGTTTGCGCGCATTCTGCAATCGCGGCTGTAATTTCTCCACCTGAGAGAGATCGAACGGTAATTCACGATGGAAGTAGGCCGCTTCGGTAAGGTCAAAGCCAACGAGGCCCCGCGCGCCGAGCGCCACCAAGGCGTCCTTGGCCGCCTGCTCCGGCAACTCATAACGCTCAACGAGCGTCGCCAGATCAATGACCGACTCCCACAGAAGTCCGGCGCGGATTTGCGGCAGCGAAGCTTTCAGCGTTTTGGACGCCAACGATTCCAACGCCTGACCTTCGCCGGAGAACCCGCGCCACACTTCCGGGCTAATCACTAAATGAAAACGCGCATTGTCGAGAGTAAGCGTCCAGGCCGACGCGCCGGTCGTGTCGTCGGCAAACACCTGCATCGAACGGGCCTGACTGGTCAGTCCTTCCAATATCCGTAGCCGTTCGAGGCCACCCACGCGAACGGCGTCGCGGGCAGCGAGTTGGCTGAGCCGCAGGCTACGTCCGCTGGCAACAATCCAGGTCTCGCGCCGATTCGTTTTCATCCGCGGCAACGACTTGAGAAACCGAGCCGCTTCAACACCGGGGATGTTATAAACCGGGCGCATTCGGCTTTGGCAGGCCTGCACTTCCACCAGGCCCCGTAACCAGCGCAGCGGCAGCTTGACCTTTTTCTCCACGACGGTCTCGCGACCGGTATCGAGTTGCACGGAATCCGGGCCAACGGTGAGAGAAACCTGGTCCGAGTCGCGGATC
Source organism: Planctomycetaceae bacterium (assembly GCA_021732415.1). Taxonomy (GTDB): domain Bacteria; phylum Planctomycetota; class Planctomycetia; order Planctomycetales; family Planctomycetaceae; genus JAKFVC01. The sequence goes on along the minus strand of JAKFVC010000127.1, from coordinate 15,547 downwards.
ATGGCCAGCGCGGCCAGCATCTGCGGATTGAAATCGACGTTTGTCGTGCCACGGCCAACGCGCTCGCCGCGCACCGCGTCTGGCAGCAGATCGACACGGACATACACGCCACAGCACCCCGAGAAACCCTCGAATCTCAGCCGATCGTCGCCGCACGTGACGATGGGATCGGCCTGTATCAGAATTCGCTGGAGCATGGCAGCCGGCAGATGAAACCTGGCTTGAACGACGCGCATTAATCCCCGCAGCATTTCGGCCGTTTGTTTGGGCCGAACCAACTCTCCTTCGAAGAATTGAGGATGCCGATCCTCGTAGTCAGCGCACGTTGAGAGCCGGAGCGTGTGCGACGCCGGTTCAAATTGCGATTCTCGCAAGTACCGATACGTATGAGGGACTGCCAGGGCCGACATGGAAGCGATTGTAATCGGTGCCAGAGAACATTGCAGGTGAAAAGAGAGAGAATCGTTCAAACCAGGATGACGCACTTGTGCTACTGGCATATCGACCGGCGGAGTTTCGGTGTGTCGGACCGATGCAGGACGCTCACATCCTTCCCGACACGGAGGCCGAACGCCGTTGACCGTATGCCATACATGTGATACATCATGCCCCGGTCGCTCGTTCTCAAATCCAGGGAGGTCTGTCATGTCCCTAAAATGGCGCATTTCGGTAATGTTCGTGCTCTGCCTGTCCGCCATCGCGAGCGGCGACGAGCCCCGGCCGAATGCTCGCGGGAGGTCGACCCGCGACTTCATTCAGCAGGCGATCGAGCAACTCGGCGCGGCAAGCCAGCTCGAGGAGAGAGCGACCGGAATCGGCGCCAGCGAGCAGGCGAATCGTCGAACTCCCGAAGAAGCCATGGAACTCAGCCGCCAGATTGCAGAGCTGCAAAAGCAACTCGATCAGCTTCGCGAGCTGACCGGCAGGCCGAACCAGATCGAATTTCGATTTCGCGTGCTGGAGATTCCGGCGAAGGTCGCGGCCGAGTTGTCGAAGCTCGGAACCCAGCCGCTGACCGATCACGGTATTGTAAGTTCGCTCTGCAAAGACACCGCCGAGTTGAATAAGCAAATCCGTGAGGCCGACGGGGTGAAGTCGATTTGCGATACATCAATCGTGACGCCGTGCGGCCGACCGGCGAGTTTTCACACCGGCGGGGAGTTCCCCATTCCCGTTCCGCAACAAGGGGACAACACGACGATCCAATGGAAAAAGTTCGGAAATCGCTGCGAGTTCGTTGCGTCTCACCTTGATGCCAATCGTATACGGTTGGAATTCCAGGCCGAGTCGTCGCAGCGAAACCTCGAATACGCCGTGGTCACCGCTGGGTTCTCCGTCCCCGGCCTCACGATGAGTAGAGTGGAAAAGCAGGTCGAGCTGAACCTGAGTGAAACGATCGTCGTCGCGCTGCACTCGACAGACCCGGGCAAGTCGAAAACAAAAGTCGATGCAGCGGCCCCACCCGGCGAACCATGCGTCACGCTCTTCACGCTGACGCCGTCGCCAGTGAAACGCCGTTGAACAATCGCGTCGCAGAGTTTGGAAGCGATCCGTTTGCATCGGTCACATCGACCGACCTGATCCGTCGCTCGGTCTATTACGCATAATAGATTGTCGGTGTTCAGGCGTCGGTGGTTGGGCGGTCGATGGGGCTTCCGCTGAAATCGGTGTGTCGGACCGATGTCGCTAACCGTGTCCCTACGCCGCGACTAAACACTTGCAGTCAGCAGATCCGAAGGTGCGCCTCGCTGCAAACCCAGGACTTCGCGGGACAGCAGGACTGTTGGAGTTGCGGCTTTTCTATTGGGATGCGACGCACGCCCCTAGACCACGCGGTGTAACAACTCCTGACCCCGTAAACCTCGGAGCAGATTCTCGATCGAGATTTCCGCCATCTGGCGTCGGGTTTGCTCTGTGGCACTGCCCAGGTGGGGGGCGATTGTCACGTTATCAAGCTTTAGCAACGGGTGATTTCTCGGCAGTGGTTCAGGGTCGGTGACGTCGAGTCCCGCGGCATAGATCAGACGGGATTGCAGAGCTTGAGTGAGTGCGGCCGTGTCGACAACTGGGCCCCGAGAAATATTGATCAGGATCGCAGTCGGCTTCATTTTCGCAAAGGCGTTTGCGTCAAACAGGCCACGGGTTTCGTCCGTGAGAGGACAGCAAAGGATCACGAAGTCGGACTGAGCAAGCAACTCATCGAAAGTGACGTAGGTCGCACCAACGGTGGTTTCGGCCATGTCGTTCCGCCGCCGATTGTGATAGACAATCCGCATGTCAAACGCGCGAGCCCGTTTGGCGACCTGCTGCCCGATTCGACCCAGTCCGATGATCCCCAATGTGCTGGAATGAACCTCGCGACCGAGCATATAGCCGGGATCATAGCGCGTGAACTGGGGACTGCGAGCATATCGATCCCCTTCCGCCAGGCGACGTGCCGCCGCCAGCAACAACGTCATTCCCATGTCCGCTGTCGCTCCATCCAGAATGCCCGGCGTATTTCCGACCGGAATTCCCCGTTCGCTGGTTGCTGGAAGTCGAATATGGTCCACTCCGACACCATAATTACTAACGACCTTCAAACTCGGCAACCGGTTTAGTAGTTCAGCATCGACGACCGGGTGACCGTAGGTATATAGACCCACCACCTGGGACGCAATCGGCTCCATCAATGCGGACCACGGCAGAATCTCGACCTGACCCTCCAACAGTCCAGAAACGGTGGCATCTAAGGGGGTATCAGCAATGATCAGCGGGAGAGGCATTTGAGCTTTGCAAGGATGATGATAAGGCGGCCTCGTTTGGTTAATACCCCACCGAGCACGCCTCGATCGTTAACGGTCTTTTACACCAGGCCATATGACGACACTCATCTTAAGTCCGCTCTAGAAACCCAGCAAGTGGCAATTCACGCAAGCATCTAAGAAGCACTAACCGAACCAATCTGCGTGCTGGATACTCAGTGGAGAACGACACGGAATCCTGCAAGCCAACAATCGAAACTCAATATTGTGCTCAGATTGCAATTCTACATCGGTCACATCGACCGACCTCGTGGCTTCACGCTTTATTACGCGTAATAGATTCCGGACGGTCTGAATTGAAATTGCAAAAACCGTGAAAAGTATCATTGGAGAACGAGCATCGAACGTCGATCGAATGCCACGGGTGGGTATGCTTCGCGCTCCCTTACGCCGGTTCCCATCAAACCGGCGAGTAGTTTTGTCTCTCATCTTCAAAGGGTTGTGGCTTTGCTAGTGCATAGTTCGGATTGCGAGCTACTCAGGTTCCGAGAGCTGCTATGCGGCGGATTTCTGGCGACGGCACACTTTCGTTTGTGGCCTCCTTCCAGGTTGTTTCCACACGGCCGAAGCTAGCGAGCGCTACGGCGCGGCTGACGGGTGGGGGCGGTGTGAAGGCGATGCCGTCGATCTCGTTTTGCTTCGTCAGTAATTGTACGATTTCCTCGTCCGTGATCGAGGGCGTGGACTGCAAATTGACGTCCTGGTCTTCTAACAGCTCGATTTTCATGCATCGTCTCCTGGTAGATTCGTGCCTGGCAATTTGCTCCGGCACAGAGAGTTGGAACTTGGCCCGATACCCTCTAAAGGAGCTGCACGGCCTTGGTATTTCCAAAATTCATGGAATCGCCTGATGACCGATTCGCTGGTGCCATCTTGTCCGGCCGCCCCCGGCGTGAACCGCATTTCTCAGTAGTTCGAACATCGGAAAGATGCACGGTGGCTCGCCGATCCGGTGTCTCGACCAAGCCAATGCGTGACACTGCCGTCGCCTATGCGATGGGTTCCTGTGCCGTACCGAGGAACGCCATCTAGCCATGTGTTCGCAGGCAGACCGGACACAAGTCGCCGCGACCGACTGGCCCCGAGTGTGATTCCATTCCCCGTCCCGAGTTCCAGGCAATTCTCTGCCAGAATGAGGTCGTCAGGTCCCCGGACAAGAGATCGAGCCAGCTTTGCACCGCAGCGCCGGAAATCATCTGATTCAACGTGATCAGGCTGCCGGCTCGGTGTTCGAACCACGGTTGCTCGGCGTGATCGGGCATGGCTCCGCGCGGCGGTGATAACTGACGCAGCACGGCCGGCAGATCGTGAATCCCGCCCACGCACTGTACGCAGCCGGCACCCGGCAGCAGCAGACGCGCATCAGCCGTCAGGTGTATCTGCCCGCTGGCGTCACGTTGAATGTCCGAGGCCACGTCGAGGTGCGGGAACAAACACTCGCGTGCGATACATGCTGCCAGATAGCGCGGCGTGTCGTCGTCGACAGCCGTGACGAGCAAGTCGCATCGCTCTCGCAGCAGTCGCCGCGTGTCGCGGTCTGCGGTCGGATAGGGCCGAACCACAATCTCCAGATCGGGGCGGAATCTTAACAGCGCTTTAGCCAAGGCCTGCACTTTGGGTAGACCGACATCGCTGGCGGACAATCCCGGCATGGCATCCAGATTCTCGACTGCCAGATGATCCGGGTCGAACAGCCGCAAGCGTTTGATGCCCAATGCGGCAAATTGCCACGCCAAGCTGGTTCCCATGCGACCGGCGCCGATCATCGTGATTGTTGCTCGGTTGACCAGGTTCCAGGTTCGCTCTCCCAATGCACCAACTGTCCGGCTCCAGCGCGGATCTGGTGGTGCGGTCATTTCAGCAGCTGTTTGAATACGAACTGATCGGGGGCCGATGATGTGGATCTCGGTCAGTGGATCAATTCGATGTTGATGGGCCACGATGCCCAGCCAGCGGCGATGCGACTGCCGGTCGATCAGTAGCAGCACGCAGATCTGACTGGGTTGCAGCCCACGGGCGGCTATCTCGTGGTGAAGTGTCGCGGGATCAATCCTGTCGGAGGTGGCGACGACAAACCAGGCCGAACCGGTTGGTCGAGATTCCCCCGTGATCGTAGTGGTCGTGACTTGCAACCCTTCGACTAGCAGCTCTCGCGCGTCGGAGACATTCAGCCAGCGCAGGGGGCCGATCGCCTGGGCGTCCGGCGTGGAGATCAACCCATGCAGGGCCGATTCCCACAGTCCCGTGGTGATGATGAGTCGCCACGGGTGGCCGTGATCCAAAGTATGTTGATCGCGCATGTCCGTTACCGAACTCATAGGGAACGCCTCTGCATTGCGTGGTGAAGTCAAGGGGTTGCTCTGTTAAAGGAGCTCCCGCTGCGCAGTACGAAATATTGAGATTGCTGGTCGCGACCTCCTTTCTAATTGTGTCAGGATGAGTGTGAGCTCGGCGTACGAGCATCCATTGCCAAACCTGTTGTCTCAGTTCTTCGATCGGAGAGAAAAATCATGTTCACAGAACAAGCTGCATCTACGACCTTACCGACTGCGCCGGAACGGCCGAATGACGATCGCGGTGCCGACGCGCTGGGTACGGATGTTGGCGAAGAATGTCCCAGTGACGTACTGACTGCAGAATTCAGGCGTGCTCAAGTCCGCATCCAACTGGCACGCGATCGCGAGCAAGAAGAGGCTCTGGCGCGACAACGAGAGTTGGCACGGCACGATTGAAAAACACAAACACATCACCCGGAGCGTTCGCTGCGGCCATCCGACTCCAGCTACCAGCACCGGGTGATGTCTGCGTTGCGATTTTGCCAGACGGTTGAGCCATCTGGACTGGAGGAATGGTCGGTTCCGTCCCGCTTCACTCTGGATCTCGGGATGGAGCTGCGGCCAGACGAAAGCCCAGGTTATTGTCCCGGTTCTCCGGCGTGTTCCTGTTGCGGTTCGCCGCTCGGCAGTTCTGAGCGTTGTTGATCCAGCTTCCGCCCCGGTTCACCCGGTTCGAGCCTGCTGACCACTTACCGGCATGTGTTCTATCACGCGGGTCCGCAATTTCCAACTCCGGACGTTTCCCGCAGTCGTGAAGGCAAGTAACGCGGTTGCTCGATCCTGCAATTCCCTCTCGGAGATTGCCCCAGCGAGATACGCCAACTCCAACTTCAACAACTTGCGTTTGAAACGAATCTTACTCCGTCGGCTGAGTTCCAAATGCGACGGAAAGACCCGGCAGCCCAGAAAGTTCATGCCGAATGCCGTGCGATTGATTTCTGGCTCGGGTTTGACACTCAGCCCCAGAGCATGGGATAGAAACTCGATGCACTGTGTCGCCGTCCGACGCAACGCCTGAGTGGAGTTTCCCCAGAGAACCATGTCGTCCATGTACCGAACGTATCCAGAAACTTTCAGCGTTTCCTTCACGTAGCGATCAAAGCGGCTGAGATAGAAATTGGCGAAGTGCTGGCTGGTCAGGCTGCCGATCGGCAGGCCACGCCCCAACGTACCACGATAGCCTCGGATGATTCTCTCAAACAGATTTATCAGTCGTTTGTCTTTGAACTTACGTTGGAGATGACCTATCAGCAATTCATGTGGCACGCTATCGAAGTATTTGCGGATATCCAGTTTCAAGAAGGCAGGCCAGCGGTGACTGAACTGGCGGGCGCGATGTAAGGCCACCAGCCGGCCACGCCCACGACGGCAGGCGTAGGTGTCGTCAATCAACCATGTTTCGAACACAGGCTCACAGACACCCATGATCGCGTGATGTAAAACCCGCTCAGCAAAACACGGGGCCGTGATGATCCGCTCTTTCGGATCGTGGATCACGAATTGATGGAACAGTCCCACAGCGATGGAACCATTGCACAATTGCGCTTGCAAGCGTTGCAGGTTCTCATCGAGGCGCTCCCCATAAATGAGCGTGGCGGCGCGGTGCCGCTTGCCAATCCTGGCCCTGCCATAAGCCTGTCGAAGATTGTCAATGTCCACGATCCGCTCAAACAATTGCCCGGCGCGTTTCATTGAGTGCTCGGCCTGTTAACAATTAAGAATTCCAGAAAGCGGTCACCAAACTTGGCGACACGAGCATCCCCCACGCCAGCGATGTTTTCTAAATCGGCTTTGGTGACGGCACTGCTGCGTACCATTTCGGCCAATTGTTCATTCGTGAAAACCGTATAAACGGGAATGGCGTCAGCCTGAGCGATGGTCTTGCGTAGGTCCCGCAACTTGGCAAACAGTGAGAACTGCTCGGGGGACAAAACTTCCCGATAATCCACTTTGGAACGTGGTGGCGTCCGCCCGGATTCAACCCGAGCCGCAGCCGGGCGATCCAGATAATCGACGCACAACGCCCAACAGGATGCGGCACCTTGGTTCACCCAATGCCGCTCCACCGACAACACCCGATGCGATTGCACAAACGAATTCAATTCGGCTTCAACACCCCCGGAATCAGCCATCGGAATCACGAAGAACTTGAAGGGCACGATCAATCTATTCCTATGTTCACATTTCTGTTTTGCGCCTGTTCACGCCTCCGCTCCGTCCTCCACTCCGGCATCTCCGGTCGGGGCATCCGCCACCGAGCTCCGAGCCTCCGTTACGGACTACGCTACCTCGACGGCCTCACGGCGTTCGGCTCCGCCGACTTAGCTCCTGCTGGAACTGCGGCCAGACGAAAGCCCAGGAAATCGTCCCGGTTCTCCGGCGTGCCCCCGTTGCGGCTCGCCGCACGGCAGCCCTGAGCGTAGTAGATCCAGCTCCCGCCCCGGATCACCCGGTACGAGCCAGCTAAAGGGCCTAGAGGATCTGCATCCGGCGTTGACTCATCATACGCGCCGTACCAGTCCTGGCACCACTCCCACACGTTCCCGTTCATATCATACATTCCCCATCCGTTCGGCGGATATTTTCCGAGCGGACTCGTCTGATTCAAATACGGACCCTTCTTCTCCGTACCATACGGATAGTTTCCGTCGCAGTTCGCCTGCGTCCCATTCAACTCCGTACCGAATGAAAACGGACTTTCCGTTCCCGCACGGCACGCCGCCTCCCATTGGGCTTCAGTCGGCAACCAATACTCCGGCCCCAGCCAACGGCAAAACATCACCGCCTCCCACCAGCTCACATTAATCACTGGCAGTGCATCATCCGGATTCACCTTGGGATCCCGCTCGCTGAGATGATTCCCGTCAAACAACTCGTATTCCGCGTTAGTCACCACGAATTTCCGTAACCAAAACGGCGTGACTGTGACCCGATGCAATCCTTCGCTAGTGGATCTCTCCGCCTCGTTGGGCCACTCCGCACGCTTTGGAATCAATGGGTCACGAGGCTGCTTTCCATCTGGACTGCCGATGTGGAAAGTATGCAAGTCGCCCACCGGTGGGCACCGACGGTATTGACCATCAGAAGTCTGGTTGCCCAATTCTGGATCGGGTTGGTCCCGTTCGGCATCGAACCGCAATGACAGGGCCACGGAATGGCCTTGGTCGCAGAGAGCTTGAAACTCCCCGCGCCAGGTGTCGAGGATCGATTTCGCCAGGCGATGCACGGCGAAGTCTTCCTGCGAGATGCGACCGGTCTTTCCCGCTCCCGGCCGGCCGAATGATTCCAGCCGGTCCCATGATCGATACATGAATGCACACGAACGACGGCTTTCTCGGACTGCAACAGCAGATTCTTTCACCATCAATTCAGATAGTAAAGATTCGTGGCCCCTCGTCGTAGGGTTTCTCCAATTTCCGGGACGATAAAGTAAACTGATGGCGTGAAGCCAGTTTCCGCGGTTCGTCTCCTTCAGAGGCATGTCACACAGATATTGCCAGATCTCACGGTAGACTTCTGACTCTCTTCGCGCCGGACACACCAGCCAGTTCTGATCCCAGACTGTTTCCAGATCACCGGGACGTGCGTAGTGGGCCAGATAGAATGCACTGAAGAACTCTTGCAGCGTCAGGTTTGTGAAACTCAACGCCGGTTGTTCGTCCAGGCTCATTCCCAACGTCGGCAGCTCAAGTTCCGAATGGAGCAAATCACCTTCGAGGAACGAATTCAACTGGGCGAGTTTCTCGAAGACTGTGTACTCCGTGGCGTTCTCCGCGCCTCGCAGGTGCGGTTCCATGATCATCCACACCTGACGACGAAACTCGGGCATCTCGTCGCGCTGAATCACGTCCAGATTCGGGTGTGGAGGAGTCGGGTTCCCCGTCTGGGGATCGATTGACTGCAGCTGCATGGCAGTTTTCACAAACGCGACCGTGGCGAGCGAGCGCCACAAGAGATCGACATTCGCCGGATTCGGTACCGACTGCGTCGGCTGGCCCTCTTCGGAAACGACAAATCGCCCCCCGCTCCCACCGACTGAGAGACACTCCTTAATCATGTCGAGGATGGCGACCTGCATGACGTCCGCTGCCGTTTTCAGACCCGCCAGTTCTTCTCGCCGAATGCGGCGCAAGTACTTCAGCATTCGTGGAACGCCAAGGACGCTTTTGACCTGTTGGGTCAAGCCACGATAGCGAGATTCAGGCTCGTCCGGCCGCGTCAAGAACTTCTCCTGCTGATCCCCGGTGAAATGATCCAGTCTGATAAAGTGCCAATAATCAAATGGCTCAAACACTTCGGTATAGCGCGCCCGCACGGCGTAGGCTCGGCCGGTGATGATCACTCGGCAATTCGACCACCGCTCGGACTTCAACAATTCCAGTAATGGCGAAAGGCTTCCAGTCGCTTGATCGAGTGCGTCGATGATCAGAACTAACTGGCCCCGTCGCAGGGCGTGGCCGAGGTCGTCATGGATGTCCTTCGCCATCTGTGCCGTGAAAACGTGACTGGGGAGGGAATTCGCGGCCTCCGCAGCAACCATCCCGAACAACAAGTCGGTCAAATGATTCTGATCGGTCCAACTGACGTTCGTGAACTTACTGGCTTCGAGCCAGATCGGTATCAGGCCGAACTGGTCTTTCCCCAGCACGGCTTTCAACCATTCGGAAGTAGTGGTTTTCCCCATGCCCGCGGCATCGACCACACAGACGTATTGCAGGTCGGCACCGGGAAGCAAGCGACTCAAGAAATTCGATCGCTGCTGACGCGAGACGTCGATCCATTCAAATCGCTGCTGGCTGTCTTTCAAACCCGGCCCGCGTTCACCATGCCGCACTCGCTGTTCGACCTGCTGCAAGGCTTCTTGCCTGGTCGCGTGGTCCTGATAACCAGCCGCCAATTGCAACAGCGCCCAACGCTGATCTGGAATGAAGGGGGGTTTGTCGGTCGAACCTCCCGAATTTGCCTTTCCAGTCGACATGTTAACTCCAGATTCAAATGACTGCGTCGTAAGGCGCATGGCTGTTTGTTCACATGTCGCATCCGCGCCTGTCCACGTTGCCCGCTCCGTCCTCCACTCCGGCATCTCCGGTCGGGGCATCCGCCACCGACCTCCGAGCCTCCGTTACGGACTACGCTACCTCGGCTCCACCGACTTTGCTCCTGCTGGAACTGCGGCCAGACGAAAGCCCAGGTTATTGACCCGGTTCACCGGCGCGTACCAGTCGCGGTCCGCCGCACGGCAGTACTGAGCGAAGTAGATCCAGCCCCCGCCCCGGCGCACCCGGTCCGAGCCTGCAAGAGGCCCCGTCGGATTTGGTTCCGAGTTTGTCTCAGGATACTCGCCGTACCGGTCCTGGCACCACTCCCACACGTTCCCGTGCATGTCGTATAACCCCCATTCGTTTGCCGGATACGCCCCCGCCTCCGTAGTTTTCTTCAGCCGATACGCCCGTATGTGTGGGGAGCCATCAATCACCCCAAGCGCCGCCGGCCGTGCTCCGTGGCGTTCATTCTGACCAAACTGGACGTGTCCTTCGACAATGAAATGGAAGCCCGCCAGGGACTGACCGACGACCGGCTGCGAGAATCGCTGGCGACGCTGATCAACGTCGTAAAGAGTGCCCCCGAGCATCAGGTCAGTCACGCCGCAATTTTCCCAGTCACGCCGTTCGGGTTCGGGAACTCGGTACTCATCGAACGGCCCGAAGACGAAGACGACCGCAACTATGACTTCGACGAAGTCTCCTACGAACTGAGCGAGCCTGCGTATCGCCTGCGCGAGGGTTCAAACTTCGGAGCCTTCAACGTGCCGACGTTGATGGTCTGGTCGATGCTAGGGGGATTGTGGCATCAGGAAGTCTCGCAACACGCCGACAAATTGAAGTTGACTGCCTCGTCCCTCTGCGATGACTTACGGAAGCTCAAGGGGTGGTACGTCCCCATCAAAGGCGAACTGGTCTAAACCCGTCACCATACTCACCATAGCCCTCTCGCAACCTCGCTCGAGCGAGCTCCTGCAAGGGGGCTGATGGTGTTTGAACTAAAACAAGGAATCGATCATGCTTCTGCAATCATCCAAAACAAACAGATCACCATCTGACGCCGGCAGTGGGAATCCAGTTCAGATTCGGTTTGAACGCCCACGCGGTGCGGACGTCCCTGAATTATCGTGCGAGGGATTTGAATTCCTGCCAGCCGAACACGCCAGTCTGATCCAGGAACTGAGCAAACACTATGCAAACCTGATCAACCGGACCCAGGATCGAACCGTCAACTATCAGTTTAAAACCGCGCTGAAGATGTTCCCTCTCGGGACCGTCTTTCGTGTGTCGCAGACCAAAGACGCTGCAAGCCAGCGGACACCAGGCTTAGTTTTTGAACCCCAAGTTACAACCGAATCGATGGTGGCCTCCGTCTCCGAAACGCTTGTCAACAATCCGCCGCTGCAGGTTGATCTCGATTGGACGGCTGAGTTCTTGAGCCATCTGCCTCAATTCGTCACTCCGGAGTTACTGGCAACACTCAGCGACAATTACGAGGTGCATTGCATCCAGGCAGTTTTGGAAGACCTGAGACAGCAACAGCAGTCTCAGGACGCGCAGTCATTCGCCTGCTTGCTGCTGGCAGGCTATCTTTCATTGGGAGAACTGCACGCCAATCATCACGATTCCGCCCGGGCCGGAATGTATCAATTCGCCGGTCGAGCCTTGGATCATCTGCTGGAATCGCAGCAACGCCAGCACCCGTGTGAAGTCTTCGAAGGCCGCAAAGCACAATCGCCACTGCTCAAGATCTTCGATTTTCTGGCCCGTCTGACAGGCAGCAGTCCGACGTAACTGGCACGTCACGGACAGACATTGATTGATCGGCGCCCGACGTTCATTTCGTCCGGGCGTCTTCTCGTTTGGACCGAATGGGACCTCAAAACACTCAATTCCTTCAATCTTTGTCCGTCCAACTTACGTCGGTCACATCGACGAATGGCACTTAGATTTTGATAATTCCTTTTGCCATATCGCGTTTGACTTCGGTGCGTGGCCTCGTCAGCCATCCGTAGTGATTGCGTCGCCGTTTTTTCAATCGGGGTTCGAAGCGATCAGGCCTGTCTGCGACTCGATGCTGTGCAATGGCATTGATCAAGTGTCGATAAAGCTCCTCTCGGTGTGAGAGTCCGCGGTGTGCCTGACAAGCAATCATGGGTTGAAAGGCTTCGAGAGCTTGAAGCGTTGCCTTGAAGCTGATGGATCTTGGGAAAATCTCATGCTGGATGGCGGCCTGGGCCATGATGGTGCGGATCAGGTTGTAAGCCAGTACATGCGTCCAAATCTCCTTCCGAACGAGCTCGGGAGTTTTGCAACGCAGGATGTCCATTTGCAAGGTGGTCTTGATCGATCTGCGATCAAGTTCATTGTTCCATCGCTCGCGATACAACAACGCCAGATCCTCTTTAGTAGTTTGTTCGGGATCGAGCAGTGTCGTCACAACGACAATGGCCTTGGTTCGGAATCCAGGCTGCTCCACTCGAATTCGAGTTTCTCGAATTGTGAGGAACTCCGGCAGTGTTTTGTAAGTTGGCCGATCCACCGAACGAATCGATGTTGGCTTGTTCCAGCGGACGAGGTGGTCATCTTTCCCCAGGCGTTTTCCGCGTCGAAAATCCGCACTGCGGACCGCTTTGTTCAGTCGACTCACGGTTTCGACACCACGCTGCTGGAGCAGAGTGATTCCCGCCCAGTTGGACATCAGACAGTCGGTGAGCAGGACATCGCCCGGACATAAGATATTCCACAACTGGCGCAGTAAGCTGACTTCCCCTTGCCCCTTTCCCGCATAGCGGCAGATTCCCAAATTGAGGATCGCTCCACACGAAAGAGAAATGATGGCCGCAATCCGCGCGATCGGGAACCCGGTACCTGGTTTTTGATTGTAGAGTTGGGGATCCGGAATAGACTCGGCCCATTGTTGAAACATTTGAGCTTTGACTTCACGCACTTTCCCGAACCGACGCCTCAGGAAGTGGTCCCAGTCCAGGAGTGCGCCCTCTTCCAGCTTGTAAATTCGACCCAAGGCGCGACGGGCTTCCAAATAACGGCGTAGAGACGCTGCTAAGCCGCTGCGGAATCCCCCTTTTTTCACCCGCGTTTTCGGTGGCCGTTGGACAGGAGCGAGTCGTTGTTCCTTGCAATGCTCGTCCAGCTTGGCAGGCCTTCCAACATTTGGAACAGACAGTCCCACTTCACGTAAATCTTCCGTTGCGAGACGAAGATAAGTTGCCGTGCTTTCAGGATCACGATGCCCAAGCGTTCCCCCGATGGTCGGCAGACACACCCCGCAGCGCAGGAGATGAACGGCCATAGAATGTCGTAGCACATGGGACCCAATCGGCGGCAAGTCTAGACCGCTCAGAACAATGCGACGCGTCAGGATGTCATGTACGGCCGTTGGAGCCAACGGCCCAGCCGGTGCCTTCTGGCGAAGAAACAATTCCCGTCGCGAACTGGAAGACCGGCCGTTCTTCAAGTAATTCGCGAGAATGGAACCGGCCTCGTCCGACAGCGGCAGCAGGAGAACCTGCTTGCTCTTCGTCTGTGTGATCTTCAGGATCCCTTCTCGCCAATCGATGTCATCGAGCGACAGTCGCACGACTTCGCCGCTGCGTAGTCCGTAGTATGCGGTAAGGTAAAGTAGGGTAAAATCACGAAGGCCGTGGGGGGTGGTTCGCTCGATTGAGCGGAGAAGTGCAACGATCTGATCCCAAGGTAAGGCACGCGGGAGCTGTTCCAGACGATATGTTCGTGGTCTATCAATCCATTCGTGAATTGGATTCTTCAAGACCCCTTCCGCATGTTGGTGTCGCAGAAAAGTTCGTAGCGACCCAACGACATGCTGGAGGCTGAAACGGTTGTTTGTCCGCGCTGATCGAATCAGAAAGACATCGATCTGCTTCAGACTCAGATTGCGGATTGCGGAGGGGCGTTCATCAACCTTCAGAAACTGGAGGAAGCGGCGCACCCGTCCTTGATGTCCGATCACAGTACCGGTGCTTAAGCCGCGCACTTCACGCAGGTACTCACTGAAGAGCTGGATCTGACGTTCTGATCGAGAGAGGGGCTTCGGCCGTTCCGCCCGAATCATTGAACATTCGAGGAGAAATCGGACGACAATTCGCGAGGTCGCTGCAGCAATTGGGTGGCGTTTGCGAAAGTACTGATAGGCACTTTCGAAATCTTGCTCTACAAGGTTTCTGAGCGCCGCCCCGCGCCGTCGCTGGAGCCATCGAATCAGCGTTCCGGTCCCTTTCAGGAAATTACGGATCGTACCGTCGGTGTAGCGCTGGTTTCGAAGCCAGTTCAAAAATTCGTCTAAGACCGGTCCGATGAGGGGCAAATCACGGTGACGGAACCGTACTCCTGGCCGAAGGCGAAGCGGGCATCGTTGTGTTTTCATCCTCCCAAGATAACGAAGCCGACACGGACTTTAGTAATGTTGAATAAACAAGCCCAAACCTAGCCCGGATACCGCAATTGTCGGCAGCACTCCACATTTTTGGTCGCTCAACATTACTCCATAATGTGCCGTGAGGCGACATCGCGAACAAATACACGCCGGTCCAGGGAATTGGAAATCGCCAGGCCGAAGACCTGCTCGGCGAGCAGCATCCCGAAACTGTTATGTAACAGCATCCGATGCCGGTTGTCGGGCAGGTGGGCCTTCCGGAACGAAGAACTCGTCACTATGTTCCCATTGCTGTTCGAGAATGATCCAGGCTTGCTCCGGAAAGCCCGTTGCCGATCCCGGTAGCCCAATGCTGCCGGTCGTTTCCGTGTTTTTTGGAAGAGCTGGAATTCCTGGCCGCGGGAGATTTGATGATTTCACGTCGGTTCCTTCGCCTGAGTGAGTTGCCTGGAGTTGTCGGTCGGGTCGTCCCAGATCTCCGACGCGGAAATTGGCCCGTTCTGCCCGGCAAACCAGTCATTCGGGCGAAACTCCCGGTGCCGAACATGTTGCACGTAGTCCTGCTCCCAGCCCGGCCTGTCGGACGCTGAAAAAGGTCGGCTCCAGTCGACCGTAACGGGGATTTGCAGACCGCCTCCTGGCCCCGTATGAAACTGGAGCCGGGCAGAGGTTTGGCCGCCGTGAGCGAGAATCGCCATGACGGCCCAGTCACTTCGCCCGAACACCCGGGCAAACGTCTCTTCGTCTACATGGCTCGGCTGGGCCGAGGTCCCCGGATGCGTATGAATCCAAACGCGCCTTATGGCGAGCATCGCATAACGCGGGTTATGTAGAGTCGAAAATTATGTGGAGTTCTCCACTAATTGGGCGATGAGATTCGGTCATTTTGTTTGCCAGACACCACATAACGGTTTCTCCTTACAGGTAGCTTCATTGGTGGCCGATCGATTC
>JAKFVC010000163.1 GCA_021732415.1 Planctomycetaceae bacterium | reverse complement strand
GGATACCGGGGATCGGGACAGTGGGGGTTGTCGTGACGGGGCGGGCTCCGAATTGAATCCAGGCGACCAAGTCGGCGACTTCATCTGGTTGGCACGTGTTGAGCAGGCCGGCAGGCATCAACGAAACCGGTGAGGGACGTATCTCGGCGATGTCCTTGCGAGCGAACTCGCGGACATCCGAAGGAGCGTAGAGGTTCGGTTGGATCTGGATCTTCTGCGGATCGTTATTGACCACCCGACCAGTAATCACCGTTCCATCTTCCAACTCGAGGAGCGTGGCGGCGTACTGGTCGCTGACCACTTTGTTGGGCTCGGTGATGTGCGCCAGCAATTCTCGGCCGACGAATTTGCTCGCCGCCAGCGTGAGGTCCGGGCCCGTCACGCCACCTTCGCCGCGGAAGAGATGGCACGCCGCGCACCCGGTTTCGCGATACAGGGTCTTGCCGCGAGTGAGATCACGTTTGCCCTTCAGCAACGGTTCAATCTCTGTGAAGAGCTCATCGGTATCCCAGTTCTTGACGAACAAGCGCGAGGCCAATGGCGGTTCCGGGCGGATTTCCGGTGCGGCGTCGAGGATCGGCTTCAACGCGACCTTCTCCACTTCGGAAAGAGAGGCCACGGCGTCCTTGCGAATGTCGGCGATGAACTTGGCGAGGTGGCCGGCCTTGTTGAATTTGTCCAGCGAGAACCAGCGGAAGAATTTCTCTTTGCCTCCCTTGGGCCAGCCCTCCGAGACGAAACGCAAACTCGTGGCGTACGACAGTTGTTCTTCTTGCGAGGCCGCTTTTTCGAAGAGGGGGAATATCAGCTTGGCGGCCAACGGTGACTTCCAGCGCGCCAGCAACTGGGCCGCCTCAATATTGAAACGATCGTCGTTCGAGGGGACTGCGTGGTGCAGTTGTTCCAGCAGTTTGCCTTTTACGTCGTCCGCGGGGTCGTCGAATCGGACGGTGATCACCTGCAGTGCGCGAACGGCATCAAGGCGAGTTTCTGGATCCAGCTTGACTAGTGCCAAAGTGTTCCAGTGATCCAGTACCTGTGTCTTCAAGTCGGTCTGATTCAGCCGAGCCAGCGCGAGGGTGGTTTGGACGATTGCTCGCGGATGAGTCAAAGCGAGTGCTTTGTCCTTCCACGCTTCGACGGGGCGGAACTCCAGCAGTGTCCGCGCGGCGAAACGAATGAAACGATCATCGTGCGACAAACATCCGAGAGCCAGACTGAGCGAGGCATCATCGGAGGCGTGATAGGAATCTTCCAGTTTGTGACGGAGTGCTCGCAGCGACTTGGCTTTCGGGTCTTCCACCAACGGGGCCGCCGCCGTGCTTTCGGTGCCGGTGTAGGTTACACGGTACAGGGCACTGTTGGAGTTACGGCTACCTCCCGCGAAATACAAGGCTCCATCGGGAGCGACGACAATGTCGGTCGGCTTGGTGCCGTTGCCTTCCAGGAACACCTCCTGCCGTGCAGCATAGGTCGCTCCGGCTTCTTTCATATGGACTGCGTACAACTTGCCGTAGGTCCAATCGGCGATAAAGAGAGCCTGTTGATAGCGGGCAGGGAACTTCGCTCCGTAACCGAAGGCGACCCCTGTCGGACTGCCGCGGCCGACATTAATGACCGGCGGCAGCGAATCGACGTAGTACTCGGGCCACTTCCCAGAGACGCTGCGCCAACCGAACTCGGCACCGTCGACCACATGGCAGACACGCGTGGGGCGGTACCACGGCGTGCCGAGATCCCATTCCATGTCGGCATCGTAGGTAAACAGCTCACCACTTTGGTTGAAGGCGGCGTCGTATTCATTGCGCAGACCAACAGTCGCCAGCGTCCAATCCTTGCCATCCGGAGACATACGAGCGATATAACCGCCGGGTGCTCCAGACCCCGACATGAAGCCGTGTCCGATCAACTTCGGCAGGATGAGGTCATCCTTCCAAATAGGCGGGACCTGGTGCTTTTGAATTTCGGTCATCCGAGTCGAATTGCCGCAGACCACCGTGATCGACTTGCCGTCGGGCGAGAGGAGCAGCGCATGGGGGCCATGATCGCCGCTGCCGTGAATCTTGCGGAGGAGTTCGACCTTGTCGAACACATCGTCCCCATTGGTGTCGCTCACTCGATAGACGCCAGAGCCGGCCTCATAGACCCCTTCCTGGCAGACCATGACATAGAGACTGTCGAAGGCCCACAGCAACCCGTTCGCGTGACCGACCGGCAACTCAATCGGTTCGAGCTTGGTTTGAAGCACATCACCCCCCACCGGCGGCGGAGTGATGCGGACCATCTTCCCTCCGGCATCAGACGTGATCAGGCGCCCCTTGCCATCCACGCACATCGCCACCCACGACCCTTCGGCTTCATCGAGCGCATGCAGCAGTTCGACTTGAAAACCGTCCGGAACCTTGATCCCCTCGGGCTTCGTGACCGACGGTCGCAACTCGGCGAACACATCGCCGAAGGGGGAATCGGCATACTTGTGAAGTTCTTTTACTGCAACCAACTTCCCATCCTTGGATTCGGCTTGCCAGGAGCCGTCAGTATCGAGTCGCCTCCGCGTGCCGTCCGGTTCAGTCACAAACATCGTCAGGACGAGTGCATCCAGAGTCGCCCCACGCTTCGCGCTAATCTGCAGTTTGTTGTCGCCTACGACCAGCTGATCCTTGAGCGGCAGGTCCTTCGGACGCTTCGCATCGGCCTGCTCACCCACGACCTCGCCATTCAGCGACACCGTGCAGCCGGCGGCCGACATCACCCGGATGCGTCCGGCCGAAGGCTTCTTCGGCAGTGAGAACGTTCTTTCGAAGATCACCTTCTCCGCTTTGTCAGCGACTTGTGCCGGCCAGATCCAATGCAGCCGTGACGGAGCCGTCGCACTGGGCAGCTCGTCTGCCGCCCAGCAGGCCGGCACCATCATGAACGAGATGCACGTCACCAGGCAGAACGTGCGCGATGTGCGAAGTAAAAATGCGATACCCATGTGAAGCAGCTTCATGGTGTGATTGGCTTTCGAGCAGCGAGGTTCTTCTTGAAGGATGTCCATGAATCGACTCTCCGATCAAGCACTTTATCGTGTTCGAAGTAGGGATGCGAGTCAGTCATAGGCAGATGCCATTCCCCGTCAAGCCACATCAACAATCAGCACGAGCGTGAGGATTCGAACCCCATTCGGCGGCATTGGAGACCACTCGCTCTCCCAGGAGCACGCTCGTATAAGGCCGCCGAGCCATACAGGCTCGGCGGCGATCGTCATTCTTCAAGTTCGACAGTCCAGTACGCCTCACTGAGGAACTTGGACCAGCTTTCGATGCGGGCGTCGTGCCGCGCGTAGAGAGGCCGCCACGTGGGTCGAACCGGCATCTTCCGCAACGGCATGTGCGCTTCAGCCGGCGTACGGTCAGCCTTGCGCTTGTTGCACTCCATGCAAGCCAGGACACAGTTCTCCCAAGTGCTCGTTCCGCCTCGTGAGCGCGGCTGCACATGGTCGATGGTCAGGTCCTCGCTCCGCGGCTGCTCGCCGCAGTATTGGCAGGTGTGCCGATCGCGCTTGTGGATATTCCGTCGGCTGAATGTGACCGAGTTAGTGGGCAGACGGTCATACTCTGTCAGCGTGATCACTTCGGGCACGCGCAGCCGGAACTTCACTGCCTGGACGAACGGCTCGTCCCCCTGCGGGACCAGCTTGGCCCAATCGGCCCAATTGTACTGCTGGAAATCCGTAGGATCGACGATCCGTGCCCGCTCCGCCGCGACCAGCGTCAGTGAGCGAGCTACGGAAGCTACACCCACCGGCTGCCAGATGCGGTTCAGCACTAGAGTCGGTCGAGTTAGAGTCATTACCACGATCTTGTCCTCATCTAATAAAGGGTGCTCGAACGGGATCGAACCGTCACCTTCGGCTTCACAGGCCGACATGCAGAATCCACTACACTACGAACACCATAGACAGGGTCGAGTGCCACCGCGGCACACGACCCTCAAGCCAATTAGTCCATCCACGCGATACTTTGCAGGTCCTCGGCGGCTGCTTCCGGGGTCTTCACCACTTCGTTGTTTTGAACGACGCGATGCCAGACGTCCAAATAGATCGTCTGGTGATCCAGGTGACGGACACAACCGCGAACGAACCTCTGGCCACCGCCGGGCGCACTGTAGATCTGATCGACGCGATGCGGCTTGCCACCGTCCCGTGCGAGTTGACCATCCAGTTCCACCAGCAGGTCCGCTACCTGCATCTTCGGACGCGGCAGGAAGAACCACTCGCCCTGCCGAATGTACGCAGCCGTCTGTCGGCGATGCTGAAGATTCTTGACCCCTTTGCGTCGCTGTTCGCGTCGTACAATTCCCGGCTTCAGTGATTCCATCGCACCGCGAACTTTCGTCGTTTGGCGACTAAACTCCAGCCCGGCCACGAACCAGTGTGACTCATCGTGTCCGCACAAGTAGCGTCCGGAGATAGGCAAACGCCAACCGGTCACGTCCAGCACGAGATGCCGCAGGTGCGGATTGACGTCCATGACCTCGACTGTCAAATGATCAAACGTGGGATGCTGAAGCTGGTATACTTCGCGTTGACCGTCGTTCACGATGTCGATCTGAAATCCACGACCAAACGTCTGGTCGGCCAGAGCGGCGCCGATCTTTGAGAAGGCACTCTGTAGTTCTGCGGACATGATGCTCTCCAGTGAAAAAGGTGTCATTCAGCGGAAGGAGCGGGAGTTGAACCCGCAAGGGGCTTTCGCCCCCATCCGGCTTCCAACCGGGGCCCGGCGCCAATCGGGAGGCCCTTCCGTTGCATCTTTAATACCTCGACGAATACTTGAATCCACCGTGGTGGTTTGTCGTTAAGCGGAAGGCAAGGGATTCGAACCCTCACGACCAATTGGCCGCACGGTTTAGCAGACCGGCCCGGCAACGCCTTATCCGGCTACCTTCCATATTCAATAAGTGGACCGCCGGACCGAAGTACCGTTGGGCCACTGGATCAGAATGACCGAGATGGGCGTCGAACCCACAAAATCACCAGATTCTCGACCTGGTCGCTTTGCCTATTTGCGTACTCGGTCTTGCATACTAACTCTGCATCTCTAACTTCACTTCCTAGCTTGCAATGAGTTGCAGGCCCCGGTAACGATCCGGGCACCCCGGCCTTATGAAAGCCGGTCGGGCCCCTGCCCCGCCTGCATTGACCAAGGGGAGATTCGAACTCCCAAGCCCATCAGGGCGCAATGTTCTGAACATCGCGTGTCTACCAATTGCACCACTTGGCCGTGATATTGTTTGAGTGGCACAGATGGGAGTCGAACCATCAACCGGAGTGGACTGCCCTAAGGCAGGTTCACGCAGGGCGATAGTCTGTGATTGTCGAATCGGACTACCGCGGACTGCCTTCATCCTCCCTATCGGTCGGCGGCATTCCTTGTTGGTTTGAGCTTCGCCGCTTTGCCAGATTGCGTACCGTGCCAGGTCAGCGTCCTCGATGGGATTTGAACCCACGTCTCCACCGTGACAAGGTGGCGAGCGTTCCGGACTGCTCCGCGAGGACGTATTAGTGTTGAGTAGCTCAGGTGGGATTCGAACCCACAGCATCATTCGTTCTAAGCGAAAGTGGTCTTCCAATTGCCGTACTGAGCCATGTTGTCTCGAATGCCCAAGGCGGGATTCGAACCCGCAACCACGCGATTTTAAGTCGAGTTGCTCTTCCAGTTGGCAACACTTGGGCGAATTGTAGTTGGAGTGGACCCATCGGGAATCGCACCATCAACCGGAGTGAAGCTGCCCTTAAGGCAGGTTCACGCAGGGCGATAGTTGGACAATCTGTTGCAGGACCAATGTCTTACTGTTGGACCATGAGCCCGAATTATTATCCTGACCGAGCGGAAGCCGTGGGACTCGAACCCACAAGCGAGTCGTGCCCGCCGCCTGTTTTCAAGACAGGTTCCTCATCCGGCCGGATGACTTCCATAACCAAATTGCGGGAGTTGGAATCGAACCAACGCCTCTGGGTTCAGAGCCCAGCATCGCCACCAGCAGCGACTGTCCCGCAATGAATGTGTCTCGAATGACACGTAGTTCTTCAACAAGTTCGCAATTCTCGGGGGCCGAAATCAGAACCATCAACCGCAGCCGCCGACCGATAGGGAGGATGAAGGCTAAGGGCGATAGTCAAAACGTCGGGTTCAAAGCCACGAATCTCTACAAACAGAATTCACACACAGTGAAAAAGGGACGGGCGGGACTCGAACCCGCGCTCTGGTGGCTAACAAACACCTGCTCTGCCGCTGAGCTACCGACCCGTAGCGAGAGAGTTGAACGTAGAAAGTAGTGAGTAGATAAGAAGCAGTGTGCTGTCCTTTCTACTCTCTACTTTCCACGATCTACTCTCTCTGCGGCAAAGCCGCAGTGGGACCAGACGGACTTGAACCGTCACTTGCTCGGGTAAGAACCGAGTGTGCTGCCGCTAACACCTTGATCCCGAAATGATCTCTTCCCAGTTGGCCTGGACGGAGTTGAACCGTCGTCGAGCCCTTATAAGGAGCCCACTCTGACCGTTGAGCTACAGGCCCGGGGTGAGAGAGTTGAAAGTAGAGAGTAGTAAGTAGAAAGGATGTAATGTGCAGTCCTCTCTACTCTCTACTTTCTACGTTCTACTCTCTCTGCGGCAAAGCCGCAGTAGTGGGCTGGAAAGCGCTCGAATCCTTCTCTCCTGGTCTTCAGCCAGGCGCTAAACCGTCTCAGCTACCAGCCCATGCAGTGTGTGTGATTCCACTAAAGGCAGCAATGTTCGTGGCATACCGTCGGCAAAACGAGAAAGCCCGGTGTCACTCTGGCCCGTCTGTTGGCTGGTGACACCGGGCTTTTTGAGAGCTCGCGGAGGCTTAAGGCCGATGTCACGTGCGCAGAGGATATAGGGATTCGCCGCTATGCAAACTTGTACTCCCGGCATTCCGACCACTGGCAGTCAGTCTCAGTGAAAACTGACCGGCTATCTGAAGTCGCAGCTGGGGACGCAACGCTTGCGCTGCGAGGAGGTCCGCCTGATTGGCAAACCAACCCGTATCGCTCTGATCGCTGTTGAGCATCCGCCTGGAAAAGATCATGATCCGCAAGACCTATGAATTTGGCACTTCGTGAAAAGGGTCGGAGATGATGTACTCCATCGCCGTCTAAGTATAGATGCGCGGCCGCTCGAAAATGTTCGCGGAAATCCGCCGCAGAAGGGACGTTTTAAAAGGAAAGCTGGCGTTGCGGCTAAAATTGAGCGATCACTCCGTAGGCGATTGCCGCCAGGATCGCGCCGCAGGGAACGGTACTGACCCAGGCCAGCAGGATCTCTCCGACTTTGCGCCATTTCGCTTGCCGGGTGGTTGCTCCCATGCCCAGTAACGATCCGACGCTGACGTGCGTCGTGCTGACAGGCAGGCTGTGGAAGCTGGCGGTCGTGACCAGTCCGGCAGTCACCAGGCTGGCGGCAAAGCCTTGACCGGGGTCCATCGTCGTGATTTTCTTCCCGAGCGTTTCCGCCACTCGGTCGGCATCCAGCAATCCCCCCAGCGCGATCATCACCGCGACAGCGAGGTAGCCCCAGCTCAGGTCGAGGCCGGGGGCAACCAGCAGCAACGCTGCCATCTTAGGTGTATCGTTGAGCCCCCGGGCAAAGCTAGCGGCGCCCGTGCTGAGGTAATGCAACACGTCGAGTGTGGGTGTTCGATGGTTCGGTGCCAGGCGCACGGACTTCAGCAGCAGATAGGTCACTGACCCCAACACCACGGCGATAGCGGGACTGAAGAGCAACGGGTAGACGAAGTTCTTGCCCAGCGCTGCGAATTGCACGTCGGTGCCGCTGCCGGCTAATCCCGCACCGAGCAGTGCCCCCACCAGAGCATGGGTCGTCGACACCGGAAAGCCGAATTTGGTCGCGAGGAAACTCGTGAGCGCGGCGCCAATGGCGACAGCACTCACGAACTGGGGGGACTGCACGAGCGAGTCGGGGACGATTCCTCGGCCGCTAAATTTCTTAAGAAGGCCTTCCGCCAGGAATGCCGCGGCGACCGACCCGGCGAACGTCGTCGCAGTCCCCCAGTACAGGGCCCGGCGCAGGGTGGTGGTTCCGCTGCCGTAGAGGGAAGCGACGCCCTTAAAGTTGGCATTGGCGCCATTGGTAAATGCCACGCAACAGACAGCCAGAAACAGGATCGCAGTCAGCACGTGATGAATGACCTTACTTGGCCTTATTCTCTGTCAGTTCGGCAGGATGCTGCTTGAGCGAGGCGTATTCCTTCCATGAGCCCTCGTAGAGCCGCACGTTGGGATATTTAGCAACGTGTTTAAGATAGAACCGCAGCAGGCTGCCCTCTCGCGAGGTCCCGCAGTAAACGAAGATTTCCTTATCAGCTTTCAGTCCAGCCGCTTCAAGTTCAGCCTGCACCTGTTTGAAGGGCCGGAACTGATGCGTGTTGTCCCGCTCCATCAAGCGTGCCCAGTGAAAACTGATCGCCCCCGGAATGTGTCCCTTGCGTAACCAGACGTCGTCATCCCCGAGATATTCGTTATGCGGCCGGGCGTCGACCAGGATCACGCCAGGCTGTCCCTTGCGAGCCAGCAGTTCGTCGACGGCGATGGCGATCTTCGGGTTGCCTTTGTCGGGCAGCGACCCCGGCGGATTGCCAAAATATTCCTGCGTCACGGGCAGCTTCGCCTGCGTCCACGCGGGCAGACCACCGTCGACAATGCGGATGTCCTCAACGCCGAACTTCTCCAGAACGTAAGCGACCATACTGGAGCTCAAGATCTCGTCATTGGGCAGCTTGTCGCCCGTCGCGTAGATCAAGTGCGTTCGACGACGATCGATCCCGGCCCGCACGAGCAGAGCTTTGGTCAAGTCATCGGGAAGATACTGCACGGGAACTCCGCGATCGGTCCCTCGCAACGTATCAAAGTTGATGTGATGCGCAGTCGGGATGTGGCCGCGGAAATAGTCCTTATACCCTCCCCTGGTATCGAGCACGACCGGCCGTTTGCTGGCGTCCGCCGAGTCGATCAGTTGTTGGGCGTCTGCGGGCGAAATGATCCCGATCTCAGCGTGTGCGCTGCTCGCGGTCAACAACAGAACGATCGTAGCGAGGAAACGTTTCATAGGTCCCGGAAGGGTTAGGTTCGCGAGGGAAGTACCAAAAGTGGATCTGGATAAAGTAATTGGCCATCTTCACATTGTCCATGCATCAAGCTTCGGCGTCCTGGGGATGTCTGAGTTCAGGAGGGGTTTTAACAACCAACGCCATCAAAGCCAGAGCTCCCACGGCACCTGACATGAAATAAAAACCTGCTTCATAGGATCCCGTAATCTGTCGGCAATACGCGGCAAACAACGGTCCCGTGGCTGAGAATAGGACTGACAACAACTGAGCCGGCCCCGAAATTCTCCCCAGATGCGAGGCACCGAAGAATGACCGCCACACGGCAAAGTGCGCGACGGTAATGATACCACCGATGACTCCCATCGTTGAGGAATAGGTCCACAACTGAGCCTTCGTCGTGATGTGCGGAAAAAATGCCAACGCCAGGCACAGCAGGAACAGGCCCGAGCCCAGCATGCGGCCGAGATTGGTCCGGCGTGCCATGGCACCACACACGATATTCGCCAGCAAACCGCCCGGGACCAGCAGGGCCAGCGACACCTTGGTCACATCTTCGGAGAAGCCGCGTTCCATCAGCACGGACTGATTCAGCAACGTGATCGCTGACCAGACGAAGTTAAACATGGAAGTGCCGCAGGCGAAGACCCAGAAGGCCGGAGTGGCCAGCGCCTGCTGGTAGGTATAGTCGAGCGTGGTGGCCACGGTGACCGACGTCGTATGTTCCAGAGCCAGTACTTTTTCATCGCCGCGCAGTCCGCAGGCTTCAGGCGTGCTACGCACCAGCAACCAACCGAGTGGTGCGAGGCCAACGAGCAGAAAGATTCCACAACCATTCCACGCCTCGCGCCAGCCGTACGCTTCGGCGGCTGCACCGACACCGACAATCGTCCCAATGAATCCGAGCGACAGCAGCACGGCGTATACGCCCATCGCCGTGCCCATGCGCTGATTGAACCACTTACCGACGATGGCCGTGCTGACGATCGACAAGGCACTCTGGCCGAATCCGCGGATCAGTGTCAATGCTAGCAACAGCGTGAGGGGACCGGTCACGGTCGCCATCCCGAGAACGACAGTTCCGAAACAAACCGAGACCGCAGTGAGTACCACTCGGACGCCGTAGCGGTCGATGAGATATCCCACAGGCAGAGAAAACAGGGCGCCCAGCAGACAACTGACGAAATTAATTGACGTAAACAAAGTCTCCGACATCTGGAGATCTTTAAGCAACGGAACGGTAATTAACCCGAGGCCGTGCGTTCGACTCGGCAGCGTGGCGGTCATGGCGATCGCGGCCATGACGACATTGATCCAGCCATAATAAAATGGCAAGGATTGGATCCACGTTGCTGGTTGTGAAGCATCCCCAATCTGCGGACCAACTGCTACGCCGGTTGCAGCATCGATGAACCGAGCGGGACTAGGCGTGGTAGGTGTCATGTTTCCCAAACTCGGCTTGAGGCGTGTGTCTCGCCATTGGAATCATTTGAACGAAAAATAACGAGGGCCACCACGCGAATTCCACAGGATTGGATCCATTTACATGGCACGAGGGCTGGTAAATCGACTCTGGCATGTTCATTCGCAGCAACTCGGTTCCGCTGGGGACATGCCAGAATTTCAGGGGGGGGAATACAAAGGGGACAGGTCCATAATAGAAGATATGGACCTGTCCCCTTATCTCATCCCAAAGCAACACTGGGACACCCCTAGCCTGATGAGACCACCGCGGAAATTCAGAAATTAAAGGGACATTCTACTTTTCTCATTTGTATCATCACCTTTCTACCGACACGAGACGAATTAAAGCAGACAGCAAAAGGGACAGTTCCACATCTTGAAGATATGGAACTGTCCTTTTTTCTCGCCCCGATTCGTTCATGCTGTTTTGGTGAGATTGAGGCGTTGTCGTATGATCGGATCAGGGGGAGGGCGAAGAGAGTTGTTTTGACACGCTCGGGTGGAACAGTGCGTCACTGACGCGTTGGAATTGGTTTCAATGGGCAGACCGGGGTTTGGATTCGCGGCGGTGGAGTATTGGCGAACTGGGGGCGGTGGGATTCGATCTGCGCGCAGTTCGAGGGCGCACATGGTGCGCCTGCGGCGAGAGAGTAGATGGGAGTGAGTTGAGGGTAGATATCAGACGGATCGAAGAAATCAAAGAATTCAAAGATGGCGCGGAAATGCGCTGTGCTCGCCTCGGTAGAAAGACGGCCGGGGCGGCCATCCTACGGGGGCGATCTTGGCGTGAGTCGAGAGTCGATTCAAGACAAATCGAACAAATCAAAGAGATCAAAGAAGTCGAAGAGGTCAAAGAAGTCGAAGGGAACAGAGCGCAGTGATCGTTCTTCGCGACCTTTGTGTCTTTCTGTTAAGAAGAATTGGAACAGAAGGTCGCGAAGATCACGAAGAATTCAAAGAGTTCAAAGAAGCGCAGCGGAATTCAATTGCTCTGTAGGATGGCCGCCCCGGCCGTCGGTTATGGAGTAGAGGGCCAAGGCGGTCATCCTACGATTATAGTCTTACTGGCATGAACGGGATGCGGCGAACATGTCGAAGAGTTCAAAGAGATCGAAGGGATCAAAGAATTCAAAGGGGGGCAGAACGCAGTGATCGTTCTTCGTGAACTTTGTGTTCTTCTGTTAAGAAGAATTGGAACAGAAGGCCGCGAAGATCACGAAGAATTCAAAGAAGTCGAAGGGATCAAAGAAGTCGAAGGGATCAAAGAAGTCGAAGCGGGCTGGTTAGGTGACGGGGATTGCCGTTCGCAAGTCACCCCGTCACCCGTTTCCAGAGGCCGATGTTGCTACATATTGATCTCAAAACCCTTGCGATTTTCTCGGGCGAGGAACGAGTTCGCCTGGGCGTCGCCGATGATTTGGCGCTGGACGGGGTCCCACTTGAGTTCGTGGCCGAGACGCATGGCGATGTTGGAGAGGTGGCAGATTTCGAGCATGCGGTTGTGCGACCAGACGTCGGAGATTGGTTGCTTTCGCGACTTCATGGCCTCGATGAAGTTCGCTGTGTGGTTGGCGCTGACCTTGCCGCCGTAGACCTTTTCGATTGCCCCTTCCGGTAGCGGCTTGTCTTTCAGGTCGTCGACTGGCTTGCCTGTGAGCTTGCCGCGGTTGACGAAGATTCGGCCTTCGGTCCCCTCGAAGAGAATGCCGTTGTCGCCTTCGCTGGTAATGAACAGCTCGACGTTGTTGGGCATGTCGACGCGGATTGTGTATTGAGTTGCGACGTTGTAACGATCGTCGACCGTCGGATTTCCGTCTTTGTATTCGACCGGCAACTTATAGTCGACTGGGGTGATTTTGCTCGGACCCGTATCGGTGGCACCGAGTGCCCAGCAGGCGATGTCGACGTGATGGGCTCCCCAGTCGGTGAGTTTCCCGCCGGAGTATTCGTGCCAGTTGCGGAACGAATAGTGGCAATTGCTGTAGAGGGGGACTCCGCCGCCGTAGCCTTTTCGCATTTCCGGCAGAGCCCGATACGGGACCTTGGGGGCCGGGCCGAGCCAGAGGTCCCAATCGATTTGCTCGGGGGCCGCGATCGTTGGTATAGCTGGGGATCCTTCCATGCGGTCGATGCTGCACGTCACCTTTTTCACCGTGCCGATGCGGCCGTCTCGGATGATGGCGATGGCCTTCAGAAAACGCAGGTCGCTCTCGGTGCGCTGCATCGTGCCGACTTGGAAGACTCGGCCGGTTTGCTTGACGATTTTCTCGATCAGCTTGCCTTCATCGATGGTCAAGGTGAGCGGTTTTTCGCAGTAGACGTCTTTGCCTGCGAGCATCGCCTCGACGGCAATCTTGGTGTGCCAGTGGTCGGGCGTGGCGATCATGACCGCGTCGATGTCTTTCCGGTCGAGGATCTTGCGGTAGTCCTTGTACGCATCGGGTTTTTTTCCTTGTTGTTGCTTCTCGACCTTGGAGACGTTTTCTGCCAGCACTTGAGAGTCGACATCGGCCAGGGCGGCGAAATCGGCGAAGCGGAATGACTTGCTGGTGATGGCCCAGCCTTGATTACGCAGGCCGATGGTCGCGAAGACGGGACGTTCGCTGGGCGACTGATAGCCGAACGCGTGGTTGGCTGACGGAAGCAGAATGCTGGCGGTGCCCGCGGCAGCGACGCCCTGCAGGAACTGACGACGCGAGGTCTGTCGAGTGGCTGTCATCTGTTGATATCCTTGTGGAGAAAACGAACATTCAGTGAGCGCTGACTGAAAGCGATTTCAGTCGTCGTTTCTCTCTCAACGATACCAAGACTCGGCGGCCGTTTGAACTTCGACACCACCAGCCCGTGTTTGACGAATCCAATACCACGAAATCAGGGGATCAGATTCACCACGGAGACACGGAGAACACGGAGATCTGATTTGAAATTTCTCCGTGTTCTCCGTGTCTCCGTGGTGAAATCCTTTGTCTCAAGCACCGTCTAGTACATTGCGCCTTAGGAGATCAATTCCGCCATGGGTTGAGCGTTGTCTTCAACCAGGTATTGCGGACGGCCGTTGTTGTCGGTGATGGTTGTCTGGCCGGGATCGATGCCGAGGTGCCGGAAGAGTGTGGCGTAGACGTCTCCGAACGTCACCGGGCGGGCAATGGCTTCCCCGGCGATGCGATCGGTCGCACCAATTATCTGTCCGTGCCGCATCGAGCCACCGGCCATCAATGCGCAATTCACCTGGGGCCAGTGGTCGCGGCCGACGATTGAACTGATCTTCGGCGTGCGGCCGAATTCACCCCAGACGACGACGGCACAATCGTCCGCCAGACCTCGCTGGTGCAGATCTTCCACGAGTGCGCTGACGCATTGATCGAAGACGGGGAAATCCTCGGCTTCCCGCAGGAAGATGGAGTTATTGGCGCGGCCCTCGGCATTCAGACCGCCGTGGAAGTCCCACTTGCTGTAATTGAGCGTGACCACCCGGGCTCCCGCTTCAATCAGGCGGCGGGCGAGCAACAGGCTTTGCGGCACTCGCGGGGCACCGTTGCCGTCCATCATGATTTTCGGGTCACCGGTTCCGTAGCGCGCTACGTTGCGCGGATCTTCCTTCGAGAGATCGAGAGCCTCGGCCAGCTTGGACGAGGTCAGCAGCCCCATCGCCTGTTCGGTGAAGGCGTCGAGGCCCGTCATCATCGACGTTTGATCGATCTCCCGGCGGATGACGTCGAAGCTCTTGAGGAGTGTTTTCCGATCAGACAGCCGGTCCAGAGTCACGCCGTTGAGGACCAGATCCTTCCGTGTCTCGCCGAGCGGCCGGAACGGGGAATGCGCGGCTCCGAGAAAACCCGGGCCTGGTTCGTTGTAGGGGCCGTGGGTGCACGTGTAACACAAGCTGACATACGGCGGAGATTCCGGCTGAGCGGGGCCCTGCACTTTCGACACCATCGTCCCGAACTGCGGCCAGCCGCCTGACGGCTTGGGCTTTTTCGGATCGTGGCCGTTGAAGACCTGGATCGCGTCGTGATCGTGCTGATTGCCGACCAGAGACCGAATCACCGTCAACTTGTCTGCCAGCCGGGCGAGCTTCGGGAAGGCCTCGCAGATTTCGAACCCGGGCACATTGGTCGCGATCGGCCGCCACGGTCCGGCGATTTCCTTCGGCGCCAGCGGCTTCAGATCGAACATGTCCTGATGCGGCGGCCCGCCGACCAGGTAAATCATAATGACCGATTTCGGCGACTTTTTTCCATTACCCGACAGCGATTCCGCCCGCAACAGGTCCGGCAACGACCATCCACCGACCGTCCCCAGCGCGGCGAGGGTCCCGATCTTCAGGATGTCGCGTCGTGAGACACCGTCGCAGAAATCACGAGGGGAATGGGGTCGTCCCGCAATCGTCAACATGCTTAAGCTCCAACAGATAGCGATGTTCCACGAAATTGTATCGTCGTGGCCGGCTCCTTTATATCAACAAATCTGCATGGATGCCATTCCAAAATTCGGCGAGGTTCGCGATTGGTCTCGTTGTCGCGGCGCGTATGGCATCCCGATGGAAGCTGGGATATGCTGTCCACTGCTGAATGTCGGTGAGACTCAATGGAGAATCTGTCACTCGGCCCTGCCCCAGGTGACTTGCGTGGCGATTTCTTCTCATGGCCGTTTCGCTTGATCAATTCACCAGGCAGCTCATCGAATCCAGCCTGATGTTGGCCGATGACGTCCAGGCGGTATTGGCCGGCGCGAGCGCTGACCAGCGGCCGGCGGATGGTGAGCAACTCGCCCGGTTGCTGATCCGGCAGAAGAAGCTGACCAAGTTTCAGGCCGAGCAGCTGTATGCCGGCAAGGGTAAGTCTCTGACGCTGGGCAATTACGTCATCCTCGACATGCTGGGCCAGGGTGGAATGGGGATGGTGCTGAAGGCCGAGCATCGTCGGATGAAGCGGATCGTGGCGTTGAAGGTGATGTCGGCGACGGCGATGAAGTCGCCCGAAGCGGTGAAGCGGTTTCAGCGCGAGGCTCAGGCGGCGGCCAAGCTCGATCATCCGCACATTGTCACCGCGTACGACGCCGACGAGGCGAATGGGACCCATTTCCTCGTCATGCAATTCGTGGAAGGGACCGACCTGTCGGTGGTGATCCAGCGACAGGGGCCGATGCCGGTTGCTCGGGCAGTGGGTTGCATTATTCAAGCGGCCAGAGGACTGGAGTTCGCTCACCAGCAGGGTGTAATCCATCGCGACATCAAGCCGGCGAACCTGTTGCTCGACGCGAAAGGCACGGTGAAGATCCTCGACATGGGATTGGCGCGGATGGATGGAGCAGTCGGCGGCAGTTCCGAAGGGGCGGGGCTGACCAGCACGGGCACGATCATGGGGACTGTGGACTATATGTCCCCCGAACAGGCGATGGACACCAAGCATGCGGATGCGCGAAGCGACGTCTATAGCCTGGGGATCTCGCTGTACTTTCTGTTGACTGGCCGCGTTGCCTACGACGGCGACACGATCATGAAGAAGTTGATGGCGCATCAAAATTCGCCGATCCCGTCGTTGAGCAGCCTGCTTAATCTGCGAGACGACAGCGATGGGGCGAGCCACTCCGCGGCGTTGACTTCTCCCGCGCCGCTCACTGGTGGCTTGGCCTTGTCGCCAGGTGACAGGGCGATCTGGACGGCGGTTGACCAAGTCTTTCGGCGGATGGTGGCCAAGCGGCCGGGAGATCGCCCGCAGACGATGACGGGGGTGATCGAGGAATTGCAACGCTGCCTGGCGGGTGGATCGCCCACGGTTGCGGTTGCTGCCAACTCGGTGTCCGCGACGAGCGGAGGCAGCACCGGGACCAACCTGGAGTTGCAACAATTCTTGAAGCAGCTCAATGGCGAGGGGGATACTTCAACGTCGGGCGCCGCGCCGTCCAGCGTGAAGGGCATCGCAACATCTGCACGAACGCCGGAGGGGGAGACGATCAATGTGGCCACGGGGGAGATCGGTACCGACCCGCGTGCCGATCAATCGCTGACTCTAGCTCAAGCGGATCGACTGCGCCAGGGGACATCGTTTGAGACGCGCGGCGCGCTGCAATCTGTGTTGTCCCGGAGGGGGCTCATGATCGCCTCGGCGGCGGTTGTGTTGGTGCTGCTGGGAATTGGATTCGCGATGCGCGGCAACTCAGCAAGCCCCACTCAAGTCGAAGACAAGGTCGTGTCAAAGCCGGTCCGCAAAAAGGTGGGGAACGCCGTCATTCGGGACTTTGCACTGGAGTTCGACGGCGTTGACGACTGCGTGGAATTGCCCACACTAAAATTTGATGGTAGCCACCCTCTGACTATTGAAGCTCGTGTTTTGCCCCGCCGTCGTACGGGCGCCGAGTGCGTACTCCAGATGTGTGGACCAATCTGGTTCGGACTGGCCGGTGGTGATGGCAACTGGGGATCCATCCTGCAATCGCCGACTGGCACGGCGGGACAAGTCGCTATGGGAAGCTTAGTTCCCGGCCGGAGTGTCGAGTTGGTCGCAGTGTTGGACGGCGCTCGTGTCTCACTGGCGCTGGATGGCAAGCTGCTCCAGGAAAAGTGGACTCCCCTGTCGACTCGTCGCGATGACGTGACGTCGCTGATCGCGGCGGGTTACCCGGTTCCGCTGCCGGAAGGCCGAGGGGCTTACTTTGCGGGGAGGATCGACGAAATCCGCGTGTCGCGCATCGCGCGTGATCCGACGGCACCTTCCAAACCCGGACCGTTCGTCCGCGACGAACACACGCTGGCGCTCTACCACTTCGACGAGGGGACCGGTAGCGAGTTGAAGGACTCGTCTGGCAACAATCACCATGGCAAGATCTTCGGGGCGAAGTGGGTGCAGTCGGGTGTCGGCCTGGTGAAACTTGAAGATCCCGATCGCAGTGCGGCCAGATATGTGCTGTCGATCAGCGGCACCGTGAAAATCAAGGAGCACAATCAGGAACGTTCGATCGAGGCGTTGCGCGATCTGCCGCCGGGGGCGTTCGAACTGACGGCCGTGGATTCGAAGCTCAGCACGAAAGTGATCGATGCGGGGCTGGCTGTCTTCAAAAATTGCCAGCACATTACATCACTCAACTTGCACAGTGCCCACTTGACCGATGCCGGGCTGGCCAACTTCCAGAATTGCCTGAACCTCACGGAGCTG
This sequence comes from Planctomycetaceae bacterium, assembly GCA_021732415.1. Lineage (GTDB taxonomy): Bacteria > Planctomycetota > Planctomycetia > Planctomycetales > Planctomycetaceae > JAKFVC01. Next base: position 3,561 of record JAKFVC010000163.1, on the reverse strand, counting down.
CATTTGGGGGTCACGCCGGTGACCGATGCCGGGCTGGCACTTTTCAAGAATTGCAAACTGACAATCCTTGATCTCGCCCTGACCCAGGTGAGCGATGAGGGGCTGTCGTATTTCAAGGATTCGCAGAGCCTGACGAGCCTGAGTCTGCACTATACCCAGATTGGCGATGTGGGATTGGCTCATCTGAAGGACTGTAAGAACCTCGCAAGTCTGACCCTCACACATACTAACGTGACGGATACCGGGCTGGCACTTTTCAAGGACTTACCGCATCTGACGTACCTCAACCTGCATCAAACGCAGGTGAGTGACGCCGGGCTGGTCCATCTCAAGGGATTGGAGCATCTCATCCTGAAAGAAACCCAGGTCACGGCGGACGGGGTAAAGAAGCTGGAAGCGACGTTGCCGCGATGTAAGATCGAATGGGACGGCGGCGTGATCGAGCCGTCCCGGTAATTGTGTCCGGAATTGAATGCGATATTCAGTTGCTCAAGCGGGCCCCGTCGGCGATCAGCACGAGGGTAGGGACGCTGCGCGACAAAGTCTTCAATGCGCGGCGTCCTACCTGCCTGCCAATCGGCCTCAAACCGATCGCACAGACCGTCGATCCGTTCGACCATGGACAGCGTGGCGAGTGAATGGTCGGAGCTCATTGCGGATGCCTTGGAACGCCCCAATTGCGAATTCTTGTCTTGAACTACGGCAAACGGTCACCTCGGTACGCGCAACCGCGAGCAGCCGAGGATCGAGCACCCGCGAAAACCGGGGCTGCCTGTTGGCGTCACTCGCGATACGAGGAGGACAAGTCAAAGTGCTAATTGATTTGGCACTCAGGTAGCGCGGCTCGCAGTTTTTTGCGTCCTTCTTCAGTCACCTGCGTGTTACCCAATTGCAGAACCTTGAGTTTCTTCAATCCCGCCAGTTCCATGATCCCGGCGTCGGTGACCTTGGTCTGATAGAGATTCAGTTCGTGAAGGTTCGACAGCTTGGACAGTTCCTTCAGACCCGCGTCCGTGACGGGAGTGGCACCGAGTTGCAGGTTTTCCAGTTTTTCCAAGGCGGACACGCCTGCCAGACCGGCGTCGGTGATGCTGGTGCCATCCAAGTCCAGTTTTGTCAATTCCTTCAGGGCCGACAGATCCTTCAAACCCTCGCCCTTCACCTGCGTCTGGCCGAGACTGAGGTCAGTCAGGTGGGTCAATCCGGCTAAACTCTTTAGACCGGCATCAGAAACAGCGGTTTCACGGAGAGTCAACGACTTCAGATTCTCTAAGCCCGCCAGATCCTGAAGACCGGCATCGGTGATGGCCGACTTATGAAGGTTCAGCGATTCCAGTTCCTTCAGCGCTGCAAGTTCCTTTAACCCTGCATCGGTGATCTTCGTCATTCCCAGACCGAGAGTTTTCAGACTCGTCAATCCACCGATGGGCTTCATCCCATCATCGGTGACGGCGACGTTGAACAGTTCGAGGATTTGCAAGTTTTTGAGTCCGGCGAGCTCTTGCAATCCCACGTCGGTGATCTTCGTCATTACCAAGTTGAGAGTTTGCAGTTTGGCCAAGCCCTTCAATCCGGTCATGGATACATCCGTGGCGCCAGTTTCCGAGAGATTGAGCCACTCGAGATTTGGGAAGGCGGCCAGTTCTTTCAAACCGTCACCCGCTCCCTTGGCACCCATCAGGTTGAGTGTCTTCAGATCCTTCAGTCCGGCCAGATCCTTGAATCCAGTACCCGTCACCGTTTCGTTATGGCCAGCGCTCAACACCTGCAATTTGCTGAGCGCGGCAAGTTCCTTCAGTCCGGCGTCGGTAATCTGGTTGAAGCTGATATCGATGGTTCTGAGATTGGGGAGCGCCGCCAGTTCTTTCAGACCCAGATCGGTCACCTTCGCTCCGGCGATGTGCAGCGTCTGCAACTGCTTCAGGCCTTTCAATTCCTTAAGTCCCGCATCGCCAACCAATTTGCCGTCCGGCGAGCCGCAGTCGCACAGATCGAGCGCAAAGGGAATCATCGGCGCGGGCAGCTTGCCCACGATGCCGGGCTTCCAGGAACTGATTTTGAAAGCAGGCAGCGGACCGGGAAGCTGCGAAATTGTCTCAGTCCCCACGGGAGACTCCGGCGGCAAACCGTGCTCGGCAAGCATTTCCAGCGAAGTGAAGATGGGATAAACCCAAGGCGCCACCACCAACTCGCCGACCTCGGCCCCGGCCTTCTTCCACGCGCTGGTGACATCGGGAGGAAACGGTGAGGGAACGCTGCTCGTTTTGGGTGCCAGTACGGCCGGTGCCGGTGCTGGTCCAGGCTGAGCTGGTTGTGGCACGGCTTCCGGACCGTTGGAAATTGGCCCTGGCATGGCGACGTAGGCGGCTGCTCCGAAAGCCACACCCTGCGGCGGGACCAGTACCACGACACCGGGCTTCACGTTCGTCAGCCAGAAGGAATCAACCGGCTGGCCCATCGACGCCACAAGCACGACGGTCGCCGTCTTCAACTTTTCCGAGAGACCTTGGGCGTTTAAGGATTTGGCGTCGGCTGTCGTGGCCTGCACATCGGAGAGATTGAGCTGAATTGCTTCGCTCCGTGTAAACTTCTGCAACTGTTTCATGAGGACCGTTTCGGGCGTGCCTTGCTTCTTGATCTCCAGCGAGATCTCGCGCTCGCCCAGAGATTCCGAATACCGCCGCAGATTAATCTTTCCAGCCTCCGGCACGCGGGCGAACAACATCGTTGGCGGCAGCGAATAGGGTAGCTTGCCTCCCAGGCCGAGATCTACCGGCGGAGTGTTAGTTGGCGGAACGTCGGTCGGCGGCGCGGTGGGCTGTGGCGCCGCAGGTTTTTCCTCTTCCTGTGAGACGAGCTTGAGCGGTGTCCCCGTCACTGGTGAAAGCAAAGTGCTACTGTTTGAGGGAATCGGTGGAAGGGGGCTGAGACCACCATTCTGAGGCGCGATGATCAACGTGCCCGGTTTGAAAACGGCGGCATAGTAAGGGGCAATCATCTTGCCGTCGTTCGCGAGGACCACCAGCGTCGGCTTCTTGACCCGCTGGGCGAGCGTCTTCACGTCGACGGCTCGTCCGTCCGTCTCAAATGCCTTGACGTTATTCAGATCGAGCGGCGCTGCGTAGAGATGGGTTTCTGTGACGAACTTACTGACCTCACGTAATTTCTCTTCGGTTTTGAAAACCTGCTTGCCGTTCTCTTCAACCGGAACTTTGACTGTGTAGGTTTCCCTCATCGTGACAGGTCTGCAGGTGCAAGTCAGCACCAGCATTTCCAATTGGCCATCCTCAGTCGCCCGAATGAATTGCTGCTCCGGCACGTTGCGTCCGAACTTGTCCTCGGCATAAGCTGCGATGGAACTCAACAACACCAGCGTGGTGATCAGATATGTTTTCATAGTGGATGAATCCTGTGGGGGGAGAAGTTGTTAGTTGTCCGTTGTTGTGAGCGCCGTCCCATTAGGGCATTGGTATCTACACAACTCTGTTTTTCAAAAGCCGCTGAATAAAAAGAGGGAAACTGCTCCCCTCGCCCTGGTACCCCGGGGAGAGGGGCTGGGGG
>JAKFVC010000083.1 GCA_021732415.1 Planctomycetaceae bacterium | reverse complement strand
GTTGCGCGGATCACTGCTTCGCCTCGCAACCACGAGCTATCAGAACACCGGATTCTATAACCCCGAAACGCAGGAACACGAATATGTTGCCTTCCAGTTTCTCAGCATGTTCCTTCCAACCGTCGGTGGAACAGGGGAGCGGGTGGACAACGACCGCTGCTGGCGGATCCAATGGAACCCGGCGTTCTTCCGCTTCTGTAAAATGACCGGTGGGAATCTTCTGTTCGACTTGGACCTGTACCAAACCCTCACCCCCGCATCGAGAAGATTATTTCTGAAATTGAAGGACCGCTTCTGGCGATCCAAGAAGGTCTTTTTCAATGTGGACGACCTGACCATCAATGGCCTCGGCTTCTCCGCAACCCGGCCCCTCTACAAACGGAAATTCGATCTCCTGAACTGCATCCGTGAATTACTGCAACTTGGGGTCATCGAACTGGGCAAAGGTCAGACTGATCCCAAGGACCTGTTTCTTAAGCGTGGAAAGGGCTCGTACGTCGTTGCGATCTATCAGGGGGAGTATTTCCGCCAACCATTGTCCGGACGCGTCTCAAGCGAAAAGAATGCGATAGCGGACGATCCGTTGTACGAGCCCCTCCGCAAGATCGGAGTGGACGAAGCGGCCATCCGCCGCATCTTTGAATCCCAGAGTCGCGGACTGATCAACAAGTGGATTCGCATCACCGACGCCGCTATGCACGAGAAGCCAAGGGGATTCCCAGGATTCAAAGTGTCACCGGCCGCATTCCTGATCGACGCCATTCAGAAGAACCGGCTCCCGCCGGATTGGGTCTACGCCCATGAGAAGAAAGTCGAGCAAGATCAATGGGAGCGGAACAAGGCGCAATTTGCTCAAAACGAGCAGGACTCGTTAGAGCGATACGAGGCCGCCAGACAGGCAAGTCTCCAAACCTACTTGGCGTCTGCAGAGGGGAGAGCGACATACAAGCAATCCTACGAAGCACTCTTGGAGCTCACCAAGCGAACGGATCTGGACCGATCCCACCAGGCTGCCCACGAGGCGGCAATGGCCCGGATCGAGAAGCTGAATTTTCAGTTTCCGGAGTACGCGGTGTGGATACTCGGTCAGCCCAATGTCAAAGCGTAGTACCGACTGCGGGGCTATGGGGTCGGTGTTTGCCGGATGTTTTTCGATGCGGGGTATCGGTGTTTGCCGGATGAAATCTGCCAAACTATCGGAGTTTGCCGGATGTTTTTTAAAAAGCTCCCTGCAGTCCGTGGCTATTGGATGCCAAAAACCTGACGTCAAAAAAGCTCCTACAAAGCTAATTACAAATATATATCTGTAAACAAAGGGCCGCAGGCTGAGGCCTGCCTGCTGTTAAGAATTTATTTTGGACGACTAGACGACGGACCGCTGGAGCGGTCCTTGGAAAAATCAATGCGAGAGAGAAACAGCGGAGCTGTCAGCAATGAAAGTAAGTTGGTGCCTTCGCACCTTTTCGAACCATGTTGAGGCGTTGTCTGTCAATGACGCGACGATGTTGTAATCGAGTCGAGGCGAGAATTGTCCCGGCGCGAGCCGTTCTCATTCGCCGTATTTCCGCCGAGCGTCCGCCACCACTGGCGATCGAACGGCGAATGACGGGCGATCAGAGATCGACCGTTCTGATGGCTTCCGAAAGCCACGAAAACGCGATGCGATTAGGGAGACCATGTCGACGGCCGCCGCCGCGACCCCCGCCGGGGGACGACACGCTGGCACCTCATGACTTCGGTGACCGACGCGGCGCCCCGGCGGGGGTCGCAACCAGCTATCGCTTGCCCGCGACATGGCTCCTGCACGATGCGCCCTATGGCGTCGCGACCGCTGGAGCGGTTCTATGCTGCCGACGAGTGGTCGTCCGCCGGTGCATCAAATTCACTGCGGACGTCCGTGTGTGTCCGTGCCTGAGGCACGGGGACGTCCGCTCCATGCTCTGGCGGCCTCAGCCGCCACCGGCCATTTGCCGTTTTCGCCGCCGTCGCTTTCCGCTAAATTTCTATCGCTGCCTCACGGGTCCATGCTATAATCGGGGCATGACTCCCAAACTCTCGGAAGAACAACGGCAGGCCATTCAGAACCGCGACGGCGGCCCGGTCGAGGTCGAGGACGACCGTACGCAACGCGTCTATGTGCTGGTGGCTCGGGATCAATTCCGCCATCTAGTCGAGGAGCAGCTTCGAGCTGAATTGCAGGTCGGCTTTGATCAAGCGGATGCAGGCGACGTTGCCGAATGGAACGTTGAGGAGATGCTGCAGGAAGCCCATCTGAGACATTCATCCAAAGCGTCTTCCTGATGGCTCGGGTCATTCGTACCAGGCAAGCCCGCACGGATGTTCTCGACATCTGGGAATTCATTGCGGTTGATAACACCGCTGCAGCGGACAAGGTAGTGCGGCGTCTCGACGAGGTAATCCATCTTCTAGCGCAGCAACCGGATCTCGGGTCACGGCAAGATAGGTATCGAGTTGGTTTACGGTGCATGCCGGTCGGGAATTACTTGATTTTCTACGATCAGATTCCGGATGCCATCCGCGTGCTACGGATCTTGCACGGAGCGCGGCGATGGGAAGATCTTCTTCAGTGATCATCGATGAGTGAATTGGGAGCGAAGCGACTCCCATTCATCGGACTTGAGTCCTTCCGGCTGACGTCCTTTGAAGACCCCAGCGTGCATTTCTTGTGACCAGCCCAGACGCACATCGAGACCTCGCTGGAGAAACTGCCAGGCCGCTTCCTTTGCTCCTTCGTCTCCCGCATTGTCCGCATCGAAGAGAAGTGTGACTTTGCCTGCCCGAGACTCCTTGGGCATGAGAGCCTCGCAATCTCGCAAGGCACTGACGACGCCGTCTTCATGGAAGCCATTGCCCCAATATGCACCACAGAAGGAAGTCCGGTTGACGTTGATCAGTTCGCGATGCCGCGCCTGCGCGGCGGCTCGCCTAACGGTGAAGATCGGATGGTGATACTCGAATCGCCGCAGCACTTTTGCGGGGTCGATCCGCATGTCGCTGTTGAGCGTCACATTGAAGAAGTGTTTTGACTGAAGATGTTGCAGCAGATTCATCTGGTAACTCACCGTGGCCGCCTGACTGGCGTGTTGTGACGACTCACCGGTGAGATGATAATTCCAACTCGCCCAAACTCGTCGTCGCTTCGGCAGGACGGCTTCGTCGGTGTGCAGCACAGCGGTGTTGCGCCCTATCGCTGTCGAATCAGCCAGCATCCGCAAGGCTTGATCGCTGTGACATGCGAAGACAACGTGATCGAAGGTTTCCAGCGTTCCATTTTGCGGGGTGATGAAAACGCCGTCCACCGAGCGACGGACTCGCTCATCCGGCGCGCTGAGCCGAACCCGATCTCGAAACCGCTCGGCCATCTTCGCGACATAGGTTCGCGAGCCCCCTTCAATCACTCGCCACGTCGGTCGATTTCGAATACTGAGTAAGCCTTGATTCTTGTAAAACTCGACGATGAACCGGATCGGAAAGTTTTCGAACGTCCCGACTGGACACGACCCAATCGCCGTCCTCCATCGGTAACAGGTAATGTCTTGCGAACTGGTGCGAGTAACGATGCCTTGCGAGAAACTCGCCAACGGTCGTTTCGTCGGTCGCCGCTCGGCTCAGCACCAGTTCGGGTGCATCGCGATTGAATCGCATGATGTTCGCCAGCATCCGATAAAAACTCGGCCGCAATAGGTTTCGCCGCTGCGCAAACAGCCCATTCAACGACTCGCCCTTGTATTCCAAGTTCGCGGAGTCGCACCGCACGCTGAAGCTCATCGACGTCGGCCGGGAGTGGATACCGAGTTCGTCCAGCAGTTGGATGAAGGTCGGATAGGTCCAGTCGTTAAAAACGATAAACCCGGTGTCGATCACCTGGCGCTCGCCACTCAACTGAACTTCAACAGTGTTCGTATGTCCGCAGAGATAGTCGTTGGCCTCGAACAACTCGACTTGATGCGCGGGGCTAAGTCGATATGCCGCAGTCAGCCCGGAAATCCCGGCTCCAATGATCGCGATCTTCTTGATGATTCCAGGGCTTTCGCGGCAAAACTATTTGTCCGGCGATTCCGTGCTGCCGACAAAAAGTGGGATTTGGCCGCCTTGCAAATACGATGGTCGCAGCGGCGACTCCCCGCGTTCGAGAGTCTTCACTTCCCCCTTCCTCGTTTCCCGCACCAGTTGCGAGAATGGATCGCCGGTGTAACAGACCTCGCCAATCATGTAGCTCACACGAGCGTCTCTGCTGACGAACATGGGAGCCAGCTTGCCGTGATTTGTGGTGTAGGACAGCCCACCGAGCAGTTCAGTTTGTCCACCTGTTTGAGTTTCGATCAGCGTACCGCCTCGTTCGGTCTTGAGACCCAGAATCCACAGAGTGGCTTGTCTATTGAGGATATGCGTGCCGAGTCGCTCGTTGTTGAACTGCCGTGCCCAGCAGCGACCGTTTTCAAACGTCCAATCAGCGACGATGTTTTCTAGGAAGAGATCGCCGCCTCCGCACAGGGTGCCGCCGATCCCCTGACCGTTTTTCACGACGAGGGTTCGTTTCGAGGCGTGCTGAATGTCGAGTTCGCCGTTCAAGTCTTGCACGATCACCACTGCCGACTGTCCGTCGCCGATTCGCAGGTGCGGCTTTGTTTCTTCGGCGGATTCTTTAGAGTCATCACGATTTGTCGCCTTAACCGTGTGAATGCCCGCGAAGTGGCCGAGGATGCGTCGCGTCGGTCCGCGCAGTTCGATGGTCTGACCGATAAAAAACTGCGCTCCCGACGGGAAGTACACCGTCGTCCCGCCCGAGTCGATGGCACGCTGAATCGAAGCCGAGTCATCGGGATCGTCGAGGCTTCGAAAGCAGCGAACATTCGCCCAGGTCGCCGGATCATCCGCCGGAATGTCGGGTGTTTCGAGAATCGGCAGATTGAGCGAGTGCGGCGCCTTCGTCTCAAACAAGCACAGCGGTGGAGTCGAAACCCATTCATTGACAATCGGTCCGGTGGCGTTTGGCGTCGGGTTGTCTGTCTGGCGTTTGTTTTCGATGGCCAGTTTGAAGCCGCTCGTCTTGATGTTTCGAACAAACAGAGTTTCGCCGGTTGTGATCGCAGCATGGTTGGCCGCCAAACCGGTGCCGCTCAGTTCCGAGTCGATCAGCGCGACCACTCCGAAGTGACTGACAAACGCGAGCGACGGGCCGTTCACTTTCAGTCCACGAATCGACAAGCATTGTCCGTGATTTTCAAATCCGACCCCGGTAGAGTTCGACACCGTGACGTGTTCCAGCGTCTGGCTGTTGACGGTCGCTCCGGTCTTCACGCCGGTCGCAAATCCATCAGCCGAAACATTCTTCACCAGCAGCGGGCCATTCTGATCGGCATACGCCAGATCCAGCCCGATCATGCCGGTTCCGTCCGCCGAGCGAATCGTTACGTCGCGACAACTGCCCACGTTGTTCGAGTAGAACTGCAACCCAATTGCGCCAGGGTTGCCCCTTCCGGTGTCGATGGTCAGGTCCGCGACATTGTTGTTGAACCAGTCGGCGTGAACTCCCTTGCCGTCCTCACCACCGTTGAAGCCGAGCGACAAGACCGATTGCGGCTGATCCGCGTTGGTAAAGCTGACGTCCTTGAGTCGCAATATTGTCCGTTCGCGACCGGATCCGCGAAAGTTGTTGTACCCATTGCCGACACCCGGCTTGTAACGCAAAGGCTTCGAAACGAGGTAAGTCCCTTCGGGAAGCCACAATGTTCGATGTTGTCCCTGCCAATCGTTGATCGCCCTTTGAATTGCGTTAGAGTCATCAGCCTGGCCATCGCCTTTTGCGAAATACGGCGCGGCGGTGACGTCGATGAAGCCGTTCGCGATGCTGACCGCTGCAGGTCGGTTGCTGGCGGAGTCCGCCATGTGACCACGACGAAATTGTACTTTGCCCAACCCCGCCAAATCCGGTTGCCCGCCCGTGCGATGCGTGCTGTCGCAGTGAAACCGAATGAACCGAGCCGTCACGGGCGGCTCGAACGAGTAATCCTCACCGAGATAATCTTCGCTCTTCGGTCCCTTCGCGAACTCGAACCGCTGACGGATCGCTCGCCAATTCTTGCCGTTGTCCGAGATAACCACGCTGACATGGTTGAATCCTCGATGCGGGCTGCCATTGTGATTCCAAACATGAAACTGCCCGACGGTCTCCACTTGGCCGAGATCAAACTCGATGATCGGCGATTCGTCAGCCCCGCGAGCGATGTATCCCGATTGCCAGCAATTGCCGTTCTCGGCATAACTGTTGGTTGTCAGCTTCTTAGTTCCGTCGCCGCGGCCGCTGTCGCTTAGTCCCTTCTCAGTACAGACATTCTGAGCCGCAAACAAACCCTTGACCTGCTCGCTCGTCGCTCGAGCGGTCACGCCATCGATCGGTTTGTCGGCCAAAACCGGCAAGCATGGCAGGCTGAGAAGCCCCGCCGCAAGTAGTGTTCGAATCACCGACCTGAATTTGCGGTCATTCTGCATTTTGAGAGCCTTTTGTCACGGCGGTGGTTGACCATCGAAAAACGGTCAGTCCCTTGAGATCGCGCACGAATACCTCGTCCCCGCAGACGGCCAGGTGTGCCCATGTCGGCGAGTCGCTGACGTGCCGCTGACTAAGCAGCTCGAACTGTTCGGGATTCGCATTGATGAGGAGCAGGTCGCCCCGTTCGTCGAGGGCCAAAATCTTATGGCCCTGCGCGACGAGGCTCCAATACTTGCCGAACGGAGTCGTGGCCCACCGTTCCTTACCGGTCGCGAGCTCGATGCACGCAAATCGTTGGTTCTTGAGATGCGTATAGATATGACCGTCGATGACGACTGGCGTGGACATGTAGCCTTGCGTCTTGTTCTGCCAACGCTCGGTCACGGACATCTTCTTGTCGGTGGAATCTCCGCTCTTGACGAGATCGAACAGCCACGCCTTGCCACCGTAACTACTGGTAAAAATCGCGTCGCCAAACACGACCGGCGTGAGGATGTTCATGCCGCGAAATGCTTCGATCTTCTGCGACCAAAGTTCCTTGCCGGTCGCTTCATCGACGCCGGACAGCCGCTCGCGAGTCTGCACCACAAACTGCGACTGACCTGCAATCGTCGCTTTGAAAGGGGACGAGAACGCGCTGCCATTCATGCCACCGCCATCTTCAAGCGATCGCCAAACGGTTTCGCCGGTTCGCTTGTTGAGCTTGATGAACGAGGCTCCGGCTTGCACATATACGAATTCGCCATCCACCAGCGGCGACGACACGCAACCAAACGTCGGCAACGCCGATTTGAAGCGTGCCACGAAGTCGACTCGCCAGCGCTCCTTGCCGTTCGCCGCGTCGAGGCAGACCAACACGTCGCGCATTCCAGCGACAAACAGCGATTCGCCGTCAAACGCCGGAGTCGCTCGAATCCAATCGCCGTTCGCCCCCGCGAAGAACGGAACCGACATCGAGCCGAGCCACTCGACAGACCACAGCACTTTGCCGTCGTCCCGCGACAGCGCTTGCACGACTTCGGTCTTCTTGCCTCGCGTTTCGGTCACGAAGACTCGATCCGCAGCGACAATTGGCCCGGAGTAACTCGGTCCCAACTCGACGCGCAAATGCTGAGTCAGCGTCGCCTCGTCAACGCGATCCGGCCAAACGGGTGTCAGCGGTGCTTGTCCGTCACGACTCGGTCCTCGCCATTGCGGCCAGGTCGCTGCGAGGTCAGCGGCGATTGCCGACAGAGGGAACAACGTGACCGCCACGAAGAGCATCGCAAATCGGGTTTTGAGCAATTTTATGAGTTCCTCAGGCGTTTTTTCTGGTGTTGCGAGCTTTCTTTGGGGTGGAATCCGGTTGTCGTCGAAGTGTCTTGCCGAACTCTTCGAGGTGTCGCATCGTGTCGCAAAACGCCGAGTAACTCAGCCGCGTTCGAATTTCGGATGTGAGTGCTCGGCCACCGACAACGATTGCGGTCCGGGTTTTTGATGCGGCGGTGGACAGTCGCTGAAAACCCTCCATGAACCCGGCTTCGTCCGCGATGAATGAAACGCTCAACCAGACAAGTTCGGGGGAGTGTGCCTGAACCGCCTTCACCAGCGAATCGAACGGGATCGACGTGCCGAGCAACCGTGCATCGCAATCAACAGAACGAAGCACGATCTCCGCCATTGTGACGGGCAAGTCGTATTGGTCCCCTTCGATGGTCGCACCCAAGGCGACGAGGTTGGGGTTCGGAGGGACTTGCTTGGACCGCAAATCGTGAAGCAGGCGGAGCATGATCTGGCACGAACACCGTTCTTGATAAACCTCAGCTTCGTGACACTCCCATTTTTCACCGATGCTTCGGAACGCGGGCGCCACGACTTCGTCAAAGATGCGACTGATCGACTCACCCGCCAGAAACAAGTCGAACACAATCGCGTGGCAAGCCTGCTGGTTGTCAGCCAGCAGCGCTTCGGTCAACCTTTCCGCGCTTCCTTCGATCCGTCGTGCTCTGCGATCGGTGGTTGCGGGCATCGACAAGAGGTGTGGTTCGACAACCGCGTGATTCTGCTCACGCACGAATCGCAGGGCCTCGTGAACCGAAATGCGTCGATGCCCGCCCGCCGTCTTCACCGTCTTGAGCAGTCCCAGATCGCACCAACGCTTGAGAGACGATTCGCTCGTCCCAATCGCTTCAGCGACTTGTTTCGGAGACAGCAGTTGGTCCATGAAATCGCTCGACGAAGAAAACAGTCGGTCGCGTGTCCTGATAAATGATTGCAAAATCATACTGCAATCACGAGCAATCCACAACGACAAAACGTCCAAACCATTCATTCTTGTTGCCGAAAACGAGGAATACGATTGACTTAATGAACTTAAATCGATCAAATCGTCCATACCTGCCGACTTGTAGCAATATTGTCATTCAAACCAGCCGAAATAGTCTGATTTCGCCGGACTAAATTCGGATTGAGCTGCAAAATCCGTTTTCCGAGGCCAACCTCTCACTTGCCGCGTGATGAAATCTCCGCCAATCTCAAATGAAATCCGCGATACCTGCTAAGAATCAGCCGAAACTGCGGTGTTCCGTGGTGAGAGCCTGGATGAAATCGATCCGCCAAATCCGACATCAAGAATTCTGAATTTGGAAAAATGTGAGTTAAGACGCGGGAATTGTTCCGGTTCCATTCCAGTGCCCGTTTTGAACGATTTATGGATCAGCGAATCGAGTGGTGATTGGCGTTCGCAAATCAAACACCCCAACAATGGAGACTGCGTAATGTTGAATCGAAGGGTTTTTCTGAGTGTGGCCGTAATGGCCGCGATGGGCGTCGTACAAGGATCGGTATCGGCCGCGAATGCATCTGAAAAGGACATCGTCACAACGGCAGTCGAGGCCGGTTCGTTCAAGACGTTGGCAGCGGCGTTGAAAGCTGGTGGGTTGGTCGAGACTTTGCAAGGCAAGGGGCCGTTCACGGTCTTCGCTCCCACTGATGATGCGTTCGCGAAGCTGCCGCCCGGAACGGTCGAGACGTTGTTGAAGCCGGAGAACAAGGGCCAGCTTGTGTCGGTGCTGACGTATCACGTCGTGGCCGGCAAGGTGGCGGCAGCTCAAGTCGTCAAGCTGGACGCGGCAGCGACGGTAAATGGCCAGCGAGTAAACATCAAGGTTGAAGATGGCAAAGTGCGAGTTGATCAGGCGATCGTCGTGAAGGCGGACATTCACTGCACGAACGGGATCATTCATGTCATCGATCAGGTGATCCTGCCCTCGTCAGACAACATTCCTGCGACGGCCGACAAGGCGGGGACGTTCAAGACGTTGCTTGTGGCTGCGAAGGCGGCTGGGTTGGTGGAAGTCCTGTCTGGCGACAAGCCCCTTACTGTTTTTGCACCGACAGATGACGCGTTCGCGAAATTGCCGGCCGGTACCGTGGAGAGTCTGCTAAAGCCGGAGAACAAAGAGAAGTTGGCCGAGATCCTGAGGTTTCATGTGGTGCCAGGCCGGGTCTTCTCTAAAGACGTTCTGAGCAAGAAGCAATTGAAGACGGTCCAAGGAGGAATGCTGACCGCAGCAATGAAGAACGGTGCCGCGAAGATCAACGGAGCTGGCCTGGTTGCGACCGACATCGACGCCGCGAACGGAGTGATCCATGTGATTGACAGTGTGATGTTGCCACCAGCCACACCGGTGAAAGCCGCTGCAGCGCATGAACATCCGACGCGAATTGCGCACGTCTGCCCAAATACAGGCCGGACGATGATTTACACTTCTCGACGGGTTGGCCGCCGCTAACTCGGGGTCTGCGACCGTGGGCCGATTTTCTCTAGTTCGACATAAGATCCGCAAGAGCACCTCAGCCGCTGGCCTGGCTTGGGTGTTCTTGTATTAAGCTTTAACGCGAGACTTCGCGTAAGTCCCAGCCTGAAACAACACGTTCGAGACGCGGGCCCCATCAAGATGGTTGACAGTCGCGAGTCCACTGGTGAGGGACATTCCTCGACGGTGCGTTTACGACATCATCTAGAAACAAGGAACTCCGATGAGCACTCGATCTCAAATTGTAGTGGCAGCAGCAGTCTTCGCGTTGCTGTCCACGTTCAAATCAAACGGAAGAGTCCAGGCCGAAGAGGTCGAGGCGATGCGATTCGTAGCGGCCTCTCAACTCGATAGGGCTCTTCGAATATCAGAATCCGCTGGTGATCCGGCGGAACGAATCGCGATCCTGAAAGCGGCCGCGTCCGAGGCACGTCGAACGATGACGGCAAACGTATTGGTCGAGGAAATCTTCGCAGGTGTCGAGCAACCGAGGTCGAATGCAGATGCCAGCCTGGCCAAGGAGTGGCGTGAGGTGGTGACAGAGGCACGGGATATTCTACGGTTTGAGCCGCTGGTCGAAGCCCCGCTGCCAAATGGCTTCCCGGCACCGACCCCCGTCGGAGAAATTCGAGTCCAACAGTATCCGAAGTATCGGCTGGCCCGTACGGACATGACATCTATCGAGGGGCGGGCTTTCTTGACCCTGTTCAACCACATCCAGAGACGCGAGATCGCGATGACCGCTCCGGTCGAGATGACTTATGCGGCCTCAGGTGATTCGGTGCTGAAGAAATCTGGGATGTCCTTCTTGTATCGGAGCACAGAGCAGGGTGAACTCGGGAGCCAGGGCAAAGTGCAGGTCGTAGACATTCCTGCACAAATGGCACTCAGCATGGGCATCCGGGGCGAAGCCACAACAGAAAGGATTGCAGATGCGAAGGGTCGATTGGAGAACTGGTTAAAGACTCATGCCAAAGAGTATGAGGAGGCTGGGGCACTTAGAGTGATGGGCTACAACAGCCCGTTCGTATCCAATTCGAAACGATTTACCGAAGTGCAGATTCCAGTCACCGCGAAACAGCAGAGATCAACCATCACCCGTTGAATTTGTAATTCGCTCGCAACGTCCCTGAGTTGCCTTCGGTACTCGAATCACGATGGGAATCTTAAAGCCGATCCGCGAGTAGCTTTTCAACTTGGGTTGACCACAGAGCCCGAGCGTGGAAGCCGTTGGAACTGCGAAACATCCGAAGTTTGTCTTGTCGGCCCCGGACGATGCCGCTGAAGAAACGTCCTGCGTTTTTCAAACGCCAAGGAATCCCTGTTGTCACACAGCTCGTGTCTTGGAATGGCTCTATTCTTGGCCCTCATTCTGATGACGGCTCACAATAAACTACTTGCACAACATGAACTTCTCAGCGTAAAACGGCTGGATGAGGTTTTTCAGGAACCAATCCAAAGTGATGAGTTGGGCGGGGAATTGCAGCGTCAGCTGGCCCAGGAAGAACAGTCACGTGAATTTGCTTCCGCCCCGGAAGACACATTTCCAAAAGGGGATGGAACGACAGGCGAGATTCCCCGCCGTCGTCTCATTGACAGTGGTGGACCGGGATCAGGACGTGCCCCATTTAAGTCTCAACTCTTCTGGATTCCTCAGCAGGCGTTGAAAGCGCAGCCGGGTAATCTTGCAATGAGCGGTGAAGAGGTCGAGTTGGGCTATCCGATTAGAATCGATTCAAATGGGATCTGGTTGGCGTTGGGCGGCGTTCAACGTCTTGATGTCAGCACCTCAGCCGTCCTTCCGGACTCCGGTCTGCCCTTTCCGAATCAGCTGTGGGATATTGAGGCTGGCCTGATGCACATCCACGATCTAGGGGACGATAGGCAGGCGGGCGGCATGCTGCGTGTCGGTTCGCCGAGCGATCAGCCGTTTGGAGCGTGGCGCGACATGACGGTCACCTTCCTTGGTTTTATGACCATACCGAGCGGTGACCGAGATGCCTGGAATTTCAGCCTCTTCTATTCACCGACTGGACAGATCATTTATCCGATACCAGGCGTCGCGTACGTCTGGAGACCCAATGAACGATTGCAGGCCAATCTGGGCATCCCGTTCTCGCTCGAACTAAAGCCCACCGATTCTTTGATGTTTACGGCCAGCTATATGCCCCTCAACAACGTCCAGTGTTCGCTGCGTCAATCGTTGGGGGAGTCCTGGAGCATCTACGGAGGCTACCGAACTGTGAATGAAACTTTTCTGTTGGCCGACCGTGAGAACAATCGCGAACGTACCTATCTATTCGACCAGCGACTGACGCTGGGGGTGCAACGCGATCTTGGGCGCGGATGGTCCCTGGATGTGTCTGGGGCCCGCATCTTTGATCGCCAATTTTTCCAGGCTGAGAAATTCTCGGGCAGACGTCGAGACGAACTGTCAATCGATTCCGGCGTGGCTATAACTTTGCAGTTAATCTGGGTGCGTTAGTCCATCAGAGCGGAGTGTGGATCGGTATTTCATAATACTCAGGTCTGTAATCGGACAAGTCAACATGCCCGGCTCGCTCGTCCTCGATGCTGCAATTGCTTCATACGAGAACAAGAGTGCAAAAGCTGATTGGATTCCAGGATGTCAGGGGTGATCTTATTGACAGGAGCCACGGGCTATGTGGGAGGACGACTGTTGTCGCTGCTGCAACAGCGCGGATTACACGTTCGGTGTGTGACGCGGCGGCCCGAAGCCTTAGGGGATCGTATGAACGCGACCACCGAGGTTGTGCAAGGAGATGTGTTTGATGCTCAGTCCCTGCAAGCCGCATTCGAGGGAGTGGAGACTGCCTATTACTTCGTCCATTCGATGGGCGACAACCGCGACTTCGAATCACAGGATCGGATTGCGGCGGAAAACTTCGCAAAAGCGGCCACACACGCCGGCGTCCGTCGCTTAGTATATCTGGGCGGACTCGGCAATCCAGATGAGAAGCTCTCGAAACACCTCCGGAGTCGACAGGAGTCGGGCGACGTCTTGCGAGCCCATCATTCCCGAGTGATCGAGTTTCGCGCTTCGATCGTGATCGGTTCCGGCAGCCTGTCATTCGAGATGATCCGCGCGCTGGTCGAACGACTGCCGATCATGATCTGTCCGCGCTGGGTCCAGGTGAAAGCGCAACCCATCGCCATCGAAGACCTACTGGCATATCTGATCGCCTCTCTGGAACTTCCAACATCCGCTTCGCAGGTTTACGAGATCGGAGGCCCCGACCAGGTCTCGTATGGGCAGATCATGCACGAGTACGCACGGCAGCGTGGATTGACGCGGTGGATGATTCCCGTGCCGTTGTTGACACCCTATCTGTCCAGCCTCTGGCTGGGACTCGTCACCCCTTTGTACGCTCGGGTCGGTCGGAAGCTCGTCGAAAGTCTGCGGAATCCGACGCTCGTCTCGAACAACCTAGCCGAAACCGTGTTCTCCGTGCGTTCCCGTTCAGTTCGAGATGCGATTTCCCGAGCTCTGGTGAACGAAGATCGGGAATTTGCTGAAACCCGTTGGTCGGACGCGTTGTCTTCAGCCGGTAAACCGCAGAGCTGGGGGGGTGACCGGTTCGGTTCACGGCTTGTGGATTCGCGCACGATCACGGTGGCGGTTCCGCCCGACCAGGCGTTCGCGGCCATTCGCTGCATCGGCGGCCGGACCGGTTGGTACTACGGGAACTGGTTGTGGTCGCTGCGCGGATTCCTGGACTTACTTATCGGTGGCGTAGGCGTCCGCCGTGGCCGGCGTGATCCAGACAATCTGCATGTAGGCGATCCGCTCGACTTCTGGCGTGTCGAAGTTTTCGAAACACCTCAACGACTGCGCCTGAAAGCTGAAATGAAACTGCCAGGACGCGCCTGGCTGGAATTCGAGGTCAGCCCTTGCGAACAAGGAAGTACGATTCGCCAGACGGCGATTTTTGATCCCCTGGGACTGGCCGGACTGCTGTATTGGTACGGGATCTACCCCCTGCATCGATTCGTGTTCGCCGGAATGCTTCGAAATCTGGCACGGGCGGCCGAAAGTTCCCATCGTGATCCCGCGCCTCCGTGCGACATCGTCAACAACGCATCAGTCGCGGAAGCAGGCGCGACGGGACCATAAGCCCCTCATCAGCTTGATCGGAAATCTACGCTCAACATTTCGGCGAACGACCTGAAGTGGGAGTTCTTCGAGAAGAACTCCATGAAATAACGACGAACGGAGTTCACATGGAACGCATCTTCTTGGGAATCGTTGGAGCAGCTTATTTCCTCTTGGCGGGATGGTGCTCTATCATGCCGGACAAAACATCAAGAGCGGTCGGCTTCACACTCCAACCGGGTTCGGGACAATCCGAATTTCTGACCGTCTATGGCGGTTTGGAACTGGCACTCGGCATCGCCTTCCTCTGGCCGCTGTACCGCCCAACCGAAGTCGCTTTCCCATTGTTTCTGTGCCTGCTGATTCACGGATGCCTTGTGGCATTTCGGACAGTGGGTTTCGTGTTCTATAGCGGAATTCCGACAACAACGTATGCCCTTGCGGCGACGGAATGGATCATCTTTATTGGAGCAGCCATCTTGTTCTGGAGGAAGTGATGAAATGCCTCCCGCTGAGCCTGATCGCCGCCTACTTCTTCGCCTGTTCGCACTTGGCAAAGAACGCAATGATCTTGTCCGTTGCGGGATCGCCGTGCGTACCGATGTTGTAGGCCAGCGTGTGATGCGTGCGGTCCTTCGCTTCCACGACTTGGGCCGAGTGTCCGTGCTCCTTCATCTTCTCGGCAAATCGCTTGTTTTCCGCTTCGTGATGTTGGCGTCCCGATACGAAGAACAGCAGCATGGGTGGAATTGTCTTGTTGGGGCCGACGTGCAGCAGGGGCGAGGCCGCTATCCAGTCTTCTCGATTGTCCCGAAATAGGTCGTGGTACTGTTTCGGTGCGTTCTTTCCAAGTTGGCTCATGATCGAGGGGACATCAAAAGACCCGATATCTAAAACCACCGTCCCTCGAATGATGTCGAGCGTCTTTCCGTGCTTCTTGAGAAAGGCATCGTTGGTCGAGACGACACTGACCAATTGGCCGCCCGCCGAATCACCAATCAGAAACAGCTTGTCAGGATCGCCTCCAAACTTTGCAGCGTTGTCATGCAAATACGCCAATGCCGCCGCCGTGTCCTCACCTTGGGCTGGGAATTTGTGCTTGGGGGCCAGTCGGTAGTTGACGCAGACAAATACAAAACCTTGTGACACAAAGAAGTCTGGTTTCACAACCGAAAGCAATGGGTGTGCTTTGTCGCCACCGACGAATCCTCCTCCGTGTGACCAGACCACAACCGGACATTTGTTGTCGGTTCCCGGAGAATACACATCGAGGCTCAGGTACTTGGCTTCCACGCCTTCGATACTCGTGTAAGGGATGTCGAGAAATTCCTTCCGGGGAACTGCGAATGGGATGCGATCCACCGATGTTCCCTTGGGAAGTTCGTCCACCTGCGGCAATTCCAGACTCGCTTCCGCTTCCCGCACGAGCTTCAGTTTGTCCTCGGTGGTGATGACGTTCCAATTCTTGTTAAGGGTGCGAGAGGCTGACACGATCTTTCCCAACACTCGCTCGTCTTGCTGTTGAATCGCAACGTCACGAACGCGGGCCAGTCTGTAACGAACCAAGGCATCGTCATCTTCAGCCGCAAGGATCGGGAGCAGTCTGGATAGTGAGATGAGAAGCCCTATCACCCACATGGAAGGATGTCTGCGGCTGCTACGACACTTTGCTACTGAAGTGGATCGGCTCGCTGACACGCTCATGGGTTCTCCTTGCTTTGCGACAACGCCCACGCAAAGTAGTTGCCACCTACCCCTGCACTGAACGGTCCTCCGTCCTTTCGCAACCGGGACACGCAATGCCGCTCCAAGACGGCAAAAGCTTCATCGGTCTGGCAGGAACCAATTGCCTTCTGCTGATCGGCGGACAGCGACTTGAAGAGCAAGATCGCCTCCAATGACGAATCCACGTTCATGATGCCCTTGCTCGTGAATTCGTCATTGCGGGCCTGCATAGCCGTTCGTATCGACTTGGCTAACGACTCTCGATCGGGATCATCGTTGGGGAGTACAGCGAACAATGCCGTCAGCCCACGAACCATGATGTAGTGGTAGGCAGGGCGGGCATTGTGCTGATCGACCCAGCGTCCCTTGTACGTGCCGTCTTGAAGTTGGCCTGGCAGAACGCCGAGTCGGGCCTTTTCCTTGGCGGCTTCGAGATACTTCGATTCGTGTGTGACTCGATAAGCGGTCGAAAGCAAGTAGACGCTGAAACTGTTGTAGTTCCAGTTGGGCACGCAGGAACGCTCCAAAGACCAATCAGCGGTGGCGATGGCTCCCAAGAGAAAGCGTTTCTCATGGCTGACTTCGTAGAGCTCAAATAACGCCACGCCGCAAAGACCGTTGTCGAATTGAAGCCCACCATCCGTGAGATCATCGAAGGCCCAACCGTTTTTCACCACTTCGTCCAAACGCCCCGATTCCTTTGCCAGTCGGAGAAACCGATCCGCCGCCTGAAACGCCTTATTCTTGCCTCCCCGATAAGCCGGAAAGGGAATCACGCCGGTTCCGGCCTGTTGCTGAGTCCAGAGAAGATAGTCACCGGATTCACCGGCTTCTGCGAGCAGGGCATCCTCATTGGGTGCATTCGCCCGGCACCCAGCTAGACAACCCATCATGCAAGTCGCTACTTCCCGTGGAAGGTGTTCGGTCTTGGTCGGATCGAGTCCAATCCGCCACCATTTGTTCTTCTGGACAAACTGTAGAATCTTCTCGAACCCGGCCTTTGCCTCGGCCTTGGTGAGCGGTTCGACATGTTCGGGGGCCTGCCGGTATTCATCAGCCACTTCCGGCACGCCTGCCAGATTTCCGAGCATGACGACTGACTCAGCGGCCAGCTTCCGAACAGCCGACTGATCTTTCGACCGCATGGCATAGGCGAGTTTTTGAGCCGTCTGCTTGAGGGCCTGCTGAGTCACCTGATCCAGTTTGGGTTGCTGGGCGTGCGAAAACTGAAGGCAAAGCACAACGAGAGTGCCACAGCAGAAAAACAGAAAATGACGGTGCATCGCAAAACCTCTCAGCGAATAGCTCAGAGATATCTACCAGAGTTTTACGTGGATGGTTTCATTCATTTCGTATCACCTTGATCCGCTCGACCTCCGTCTTCAAACGCCCGCCCTTTCGGTCGCTCAGCAGGAATCCCACTCCATTCATCTAGTCCGGTTTCACGGGAATTACCAGGGGTCAGGCGTCAAAGATTCTATACTTCCTTATATTTCTTCCGCATGACTGTGGTAACCAGACCTTTTCGCGCGATCGCCTTAGAAAAAGTCTAGTTCCGTCGCCCCAGGACCGTTCATCGCAGACTTTCGCGACCTACATTTGATTGCCAACCGGCTGATCGAGGAAGAACTGCGCGTAAACTGTGTGGCTGACCGTCGAGCGTCAGAGTCAGCGGATACGATCACTCGGCTGCCGCGCGATCCCGAAACTTCACGCTAAGGCCAGCATGCAGATTCCAACAACTGCCAATTGGATGACTTTCGCATTCGATCACTTGATGTCCTTGGGTAGGGCACCTGACAACGATCTGGACCCATGTCATGATCTGATTGTGAGGGAAGTCGCCCGTCAAGATGTAACCGCCGATCTGATCGTCCGGTGGCGAGACTTGGAATCACGATCATGCCATGTGAATGCTTTCTTGAGTCCCGACTTTCTGCTGCCCGCTTGGAAATGGCTGGAGCCCGGCGGTAGGTCTTTTCTATTGACCGTCGAGGAACGCCAGAGCGGCCGGCTCAGGGCGCTAGGATGTTTTGAGGAATCCCCGGCCAGCACGTCCCTGCCTCTGCCGCATCTGGTGGCGGCGAAGACGATTCATTCTTTCCGCACTGGACTGCTGCTGGATGAGGACACAGCGGATCTGACCTTGAATGTCTGGCTGAAGTACCTGCGGAAACAGTCGCAGTGGGGAGGCGTGGTCTTTCCGAGTCTGCGACTGGACTCGATACTCGCACAGCGCATTCAGTCGTCAGTGAAGGCGTGTAATCTGTCCTGGCATACCGGCACCAAGATCTCGTCGGCAGCCCTCTTCTCTCCCATCGTTAACGAGGAAACACTCACGAAGCATTTATCGGCACATCGCCGCAATTCGTTGCGTCGCAAGCAACGGAACCTGGAGTCGTTGGGGCCGGTTAGGCTTCACTGGATTGAGCGGCCCGACGAAGTGGCCCAAGCGATCGAGCAGTTCCTGATCCTGGAAGATGCAGGTTGGAAAGGGGCCGAGGGAACTTCACTGCAGTCGGACTTTGCGGCCGCAGAGTTCTTGAGGTCGATGGCGACCGGATTCTTCGAGCGTGGGCGACTGGTCCTCACGCAACTGATCGCAGGAGACCACGTCGTTGCCACATCGATCAACCTGCGGGGTGCGTCGACACTCTTCGCGTTCAAGATCGGGTGGGACCCGCGGTTTGCAAAGACGAGCCCCGGCACGCTGCATCAGAACCTAATGCTTCCATTAGTCTGTCGGGACTTCCCTGAAGTGACATGCGTGGACAGTTGCGCAAAGCCCGGTTCTTTCCTGGAGGACATCTGGCCCCATCGCATCACAATTGCGGATGCAGTGATACCCACCTCACGTTTGGCACTAAGTGCTTTAGCGGCGATGAATTC
The DNA here is from genome assembly GCA_021732415.1 of Planctomycetaceae bacterium. GTDB lineage: Bacteria > Planctomycetota > Planctomycetia > Planctomycetales > Planctomycetaceae > JAKFVC01. The sequence goes on along the minus strand of JAKFVC010000083.1, from coordinate 2,664 downwards.
CGTGCGTTTCTTGAAGAACGTTCTACACAGCGTTGGAAAATAGAGGACGGCGACCGTCCCGACCGCTGACGTAATGCGAGAGTCTCTGGCAGCCGAACCGCTTTAACTTCCCGGCACCAGGGTCCCACAGTTTTTCAGCTGCCCCCGGTTGCTGCTTGATCCGCACCTCCTTGACAGGTTTTGTTAGAGTACCTTGCACGATCAAGTCGCGTAAATGCCGCAGCCGATGGACCACAGGTGCTGTCGGATTTCGTTACATGACCTTAAAAAAGAGGACATATAACGAGTTTAGGGGACAACGTCGGTGGCCAGAACAGCGCGGTAGTCGGCCTGGGCATCGAAGTAGTTGAGGCGGGCATCTACCTCTGTCGAGGCGGCATCGGCGGTGGCTTGTTCGCGGATATTGACCAGCAACAGGTTGCTGTCTCCCAGATCGAATTTACGACGCTCGGCGGCTTCCATCTGACGAGCCAGGTCGAGGGATCGGTGAGCTTGTGCAAGCTGCTGAAACGCCGCATTCAACGCCGCGCTTGTGGATTGCACTTCGGCGACGATCTTGTTCTGCGTGAACCCGGTCTTGGCTCGCACCTGAGCCAGCTTGGCTTCGACCGCGTTGAACTTGCCACGTGCCTTGCGTCGTTGGAGCGGCACACTGGCGACCAAGCCGCCCTCAAGCTCCAGCTGCGACTTGTCGTTCTTTTTCGGATCCGCCGGACTGCCAACGTCTTGCGAGGTGGCCAGCACCACATCGATCTGTGGCAGGAATAAGTTGTTCGCAGCAGCCAGGTCGATATTGAGCTGTTCGCTGAAAATGGCGAGTGCGCGAAGCTCCGGGCGGTTTGCAATTGCTGATTGAATGTCGGTGTCGAGATCGCGCGGCGACGGATCGGTGGCTTCCGGAAATTCGAGAGGTAAGCGGGACTGGTCGATCACGACCGGCTCTCCCGACTCATCACGCAGAAACAATGACAACTTGACAGCGGATTGGCGAAACTTGCGTTGAGCGTCGATCAGCTTGGTGCGACGAGACACGATCAATCGTTCGTTGTCCGTCAACTCAATCGCGGGAGCGTCACCCTTCTGAACGCGGATGCGAAGCCCATCGTTGCGTTCGGTCGCATTTTTGAGCAGGTCTTCGGCGATCTGCACGTTTTGTCCGGCCGCAAGCCAATTCCAATAGGTGATCGACGCCACTCGGATGAATTCAATGAGCTGCGCCTGAATCTCCGGTTCGACTCCTTGTACTTCCCACTGATTTCGCCACAGTCCGGCGCGGCGGTCGTCGATGGTGTGATTCTGAGCCAGTGGCAACAACACTCCCGCTTTGAATTCACCGCCAAGATTCGTCGCCCGTTCACCATAGTAGATCGGGAAGTTGCCGGTCCCCAACCGGTAGCCGCCGAACACCGAACCTCCGGCATACAACGGCTGTTCAGCGCCGACGAACTGTCGATAGTTCTCATAGTTACCCACCGGCATGTTGAGCGTGTCGCCTTTGAGCTTCAGATCGAACTCACCGTTTGCCGCCAGCAGGTCACCCTGCGCGATGTTTCGCCCGAGCATGGCCGACCGCAACAAGGGATAACTTTCAATGACCGAGTTGATCACCGCTTCGAGTTCCAGTGGATCTCGTCCTGCCGCTGGATTGTCTGATTCCTGGGGTGCTGGCAACTCCGACTGGGCGGAGTCCGCTGACAATTCCGGAGCAGGCTGTTCGTTACTCATGACCTGGATTGGCGAGCCGTTCAGATCCGATCCGCCCGACTCGAGTCGAGACAACAACGCTTGGCCAGCGTGATTTGCACCGGCGGACCTTGCCGCTCGCGGACGGACCTTGCCGTCATTCGCAACTTCCTTGTTTGTAGTGGGTTGCGGCCGAGACTCTAACGCCATGGGTACGCGGGACGATGAGCATCCCAGCACAAAACACAGGATGCTCAGGCAACTTATGAACTTTTCAATCCGCCATGACTTAGTCATTCCGGCCAGACCTCTTCCAACACACGCCACTTCGCCCCGTCATCAAATCGGCACAGGCGCACTTTCTGTAACAGTGATAATCGACACAATCCGAAAATACACCGCAAACAACCAAGTGAATTGCGTTTCAGGTTCTTTTAATCTATATGCCTTCAGAACTTCGCACTGCGGACGACTTGGATGTCCGACTCAAAGGCGATCATGGCGAAGCGAGTGAAGAAATCCCGTTCCAAGCGCGTCAGGAGCTCCAAAGCTGCTGCTGGCGGCAAGACGACTTCGATCTGAATGTTGGCAAACTCTTCGATGTCGGCGACTCGCGAGCCTTGTGCTCCCACACCTTCGACGGGAAACAACGTATAACCATGTGCGCCGACTTCTCGCAGCAGGTCAGTCACGAAAGTTCGGGCCAACGCTTCACAGACAATCGTCACCAGTTTCATTGAATGCAGTTTCATGGCGAACCTCCGAAAAGTCTCTTGGCCACTTCAAAATAGATCGGCAGGCCAAACGTGATATTGAATGGGAACGTGATTGCGAGCGCCGCTGTGAGGTACAATGTCGGATTCGCATCTGGTAACGAAAGTCGCACTGCGGCGGGGGCTGCAATATAGGAGGCGCTCGCTGCCAACACGCCCAGTAGCGTCGCGCCACCCAGACTCAGGCCAGCGAACTGGCCCAGCGCGA
>JAKFVC010000148.1 GCA_021732415.1 Planctomycetaceae bacterium | reverse complement strand
CCGACCCCTCTCCCCGGAGTACCAGGGCGAGGGGAGCCGAATTCTTTCAAGGCCTTTCCCTCCATTTTGCAGCTACACTCCTGATCCCACGACGTTTATTCATACGTCCCATGCACGAACCAACGATCAGTCAGCAGGCAGCGAAAGATCCACAGGTGATAACCGTGGCCGGTTTCAATTCGGTAATAGTCTCGCCGGATATCCGCTTCACGCCACCAGCCGGTTTCGATCCGTTCAGGCCCCCAGGCGCGAACAACCTGAAATTGCAGGTCTCGCCACCAGATGCGATGAGGTTGGCCACCCGGGGCAGACGCGAGAACTCGCAACGGTTCGGGAATCGTCAGCAACCGAGAGGGACGAGTACGGGCCAGGGCCGTTTGCCACCCATCATCAACGGCCGAGGTTAAACTGGCGGGACTCGTGCTCCACGCGGGGTATTCACACGCCAGTTCAGGCTGTGCGTCGGGCACGGGCTGAGGCCGCACCACCGACTGGCTGCCGAGACGGCTGCTGACTCGTTCGACAAACTGCTGAAAGGCGACCGCTTCTTTCCGGCCCGGTTCCAGATCAAACAAAGTCGTCTGCCGGATTTTCAAGGGGGCCGTCTCCGCAACTTCCAGACGCACCGACGTGATCCCGTCCGTAAAGCAACGCGGGGCTGCCTGTGGAGAACGTTGGAAGGCGGCTTCCCGGCGATCCCACTCCAAGCTCAACAAATCCCATAAATGCTTTTGATCCAGGCTGGATTGCAGCAGCCGCAAGGTCAGCGTTAAGACATCGACAGTTCCCCGCAAAGCGCAGCGTAATTCACGAATTCCCGCCTGTCGGGGATTCAACTGAGCGAGGATCCTATTGAGCAATTCCTGCGCAACCAACTCGAGCGTGCGGCGGTCCTTAATGGCCTCATCGAAGTCCCAAACGGCCGACAGGGGCTCATGCAGCCGCTCGGGGGTGATGAGTTCATGGACGGTCCCCCACGCCTGATCCAGACGTCGCAGCAACTCTTTGCCGAAGCGTGAGGGAAGGGTGGATCGCGGCAGCTTTTCCAGTTGACCGATGACGCGTAAATCGAGCTTGTGGAGGGTTTCCAAGATGGGATGAGCGAGTCTTAATCCGGCAGCCGGCAGAGGTCGCAAGATGCCGGGATGCTGGCCCGCCGGGATGACTGCGACGGGGCGTTTGGCCTCCACTCCAAAGTGAGCCATCGCCCAGGCCGCTCCGACCGTATCCGCAATGGCGATGCGGGTGTGGTACCGGCTGGCAGAAAATTCGTTCCAGAGTTGCCGTGCGAGGGCCTCTTCGCCCCCGAAATGACACTCGCAGCCGGTAATATCCAGCAGCAATGAATCGGGAGTGTCGGATTCTTCCAAGGCCACCAGCGGACTGTAAGTCTGGCACTGGAATGCCAGGGCCTGCAATGCGGTCCGGTCGGCCGCAGGCTCGTAAAGTTCCGCGACCAGGGTGTTCACAGAGGACGCTTCACTTCGAATTCCCGATGACAATCCCCGAGCCTCAGCCAAAGGCATGCCGGGGCGGATCCCCCCACGGATGGCCATGTCTGAGCAAGCTGCGACAAATAGACCCCGTGGCGCTTCGACGAACAACACGAGGGCGCGTGGGTTAAGCTCGGGCCGTACGCCGACGCGGAGCTGAATCGGCCAGTTGGGGAACCACGCGCACAAGACCCGTCTCATCGTTACATTCCACTTCGACTCGTTCGCCACCCAATGCACCACGGCAATACGCCAATTCCAGACGCAGACGCCGGCCGGCCTCGGCACGGTGGGCATCCGAGGCCGCATCCGGCCGACCGGCAATCGGCGTCACCAACCATCTCACATCCGCCCACGACGCCTGCTTCAAAGCCTGGTCGGAACGGAACAAAACCCCCTGGCCGCGTCCCACCTCGGCTGCCACTTTCCAGCGTTGCAGCACACGTTCTTGAGTGGGGCCAACCCAGTTCCAAGTCACCGCCACCCCCGGACAACGCAACGCTTGCTCAAACGCCCAGGCGGCATCGCGCGAAGTCGCCGGACGGACGAGCAACAGCCGTCCTTCCGGAATTCCCCAGCCCGTTATCGCCGGGGGGAAAAATTCTCCGTGTGGATCAATCACCACCCAGTAACCGTTATGACTCAAATCGGAAGTGGAATTCAAAGCCGCCCGCACCCCGGCCAAGGCCAGCGTCGCCGCACCTGCTCCCACGCCCGCCGTCAACCACTCGGTCATGCCTCCCTTGGGAATCCCCCGTTGAGGCAACAGTTCGTCCACAGCCGGAAAACCGGTGGAATTGATCTCCGGTGCCTCGCCCGGCGCGATCTCCCCCCTCGAAATCTGCCGCAATTGCCGTTTCAGCGATTGCAGCAAGTCGGCTCGAGTAGTGATGGCGATCATGGTAAGTAGGATGGCCGCCCCGGCCGTCGTATTTTGTCAGATAACTTACGCAAGCCGCCAAATGGCTGCCGACGATCACTTATCCGGAAAGTAAAGACGGCCGGGGCGGCCATCCTACAGTTCGAAGTTGTATTACCTTGTTACTTGGGTGATTGCATAAGCTCTGCGCAATCGGTCGTTTCTTCGTAACGGACACGCCCGACTCTGGAGAGTCAGGCTACGGCATGGCGATTATTTCCATCATTCGGCTGCCCAAACCCCTATTCTCCAATTGACCATGTAGGTATATGGCATAATAATACAAATATCACGATTTGAAATCGGTCGCAAGATGTCACGCAGAGAATTGCAGTCGGGTCGCGAACCAATTATGTTGACGGGCAGGATTAGGATGAGGAGCGCCCGCGGTTCACTTACAGCGCTTCAATAAAACGTTTTCGCGAACAGGAAGTGGGAGAGTGCCAGCGTGTGAGGGTATGAGAGTAAGAAAAAGTCCAGTGGAATTCGGGCTGCATTGTTACTCCGTTACCCTCGCACCCTCATACTCTCTCGATTGTGAAACATTAAGCGAAACCACTTGACCAGCCCCATCAGGAGTTAGCCTACGTGGCCACGCCACAAAAACGTCCGGGACGGCCGCGCATTGCCGAGCTGACAGGGTCGCAGCAGCGGACCTTGAATGAGATTCAGCGGCTCATTGCGCGCCACAATCTGCCTCCCACAATGCAGGAACTGGCAGTGGCGATGGGGGTGAACTCGGCCAGTGCGTACGAGCAAGTGAATCAACTGGTGCGCAAGGGGTATCTCAAGCGGGAGCCGCGGAAGGCTCGGAATCTGGTCGTTTTGCGGACCGCCGCAGAAGAAGTCGCCGAACTGGTGGAGGTTCCCATCATCGGAACGGTCGCGGCCGGCCAGCCGATTCTGGCCGATGAGAACATTATCGGTCAGGCGATGGTCGAAGGCTCCTTAGTCCGACGAGGCCGCTGCTTCGCGCTGAAGGTCGTGGGCGACAGCATGATCAAAGCCGGAATCAAGGCCGGAGATCTGGTCATCGTACGCCAGCAGCCCATCGCCGAAAACGGGGACATCGTAGTCGCATTGCTCGACGGCGAGGCCACCGTAAAACGACTCTCCATCAGCGAAGAGGTCATTCAGCTTTGCCCGGAGAATCCCAAGTACCGGCCGATCCCCGTGGATGCCGATCAGGATTTTCGGATCCTAGGGAAAGTGGTGGGAGTGCGCCGATTGCAGGTCAGCGAAGGCGAGCGTCCGGCGTGAGCCGGATGGTTGTTAGCGACGCGGCACTATAGTCCCGCCACAACCAAAACATTCCGGCGGACCGACCCACTATAAAAAAAGCGGTCAGTTCTCCATGACTTGTACCCGCAAGACAACCATCCGGCTCACGCCGGACGCTCGCCTTATCGCGCGGCGACGTTCGCGCTACTCTTTTGTCTGCCAGTCCTCAATCTTATCCAGCGGATACATTGGCCGCGGTATCCGCTTCCATGTGAACGCGGTCAAATCAGACTGCGTCATCCCCGCCGCATCCACGCGGATCAGTCCGCTCCTCCAGCGACTGAAGAATTGGAAGTTACTAGCAGTCTTGACGACAACCATTTTCGCGTCGGCAATATCGAGTCCCAGGTGTGTGTAGAGCACGGGATGATTGATGGCGAACGTCCGTTGGCTCAGCAACATGATGCGGATCTGTCCGACTTCCAGCAGCGCGGCACGGCCGATTTCGCAGGCTCCGCGTTCGGGCAATTCCACGGTCACTCCCAGGGAGAATGCAGAGACTCGTCCCGTAACTCGCACCGGCTGGCTGAAGATGTTGTCCGCCTTCCCTCCGAGATCAACCGTAATGTGGGCACCCAGATCCGCGGTGATCGCTGCTTCCACCGCGACTTCGTCCACAATCGGTACCAAGGCGATACAGGGGACATTTTGCCGCAGAAGTTCTCGTAAGATAATCGTGCTGTCGCCCGGTGCTCCGCCATAAACCGAATCGCCAGTATCCGAGAGGATAATGAGCCCCTTGTCCGCCGCGACCGCTTGGCGAACCGCCTCCTGAACGTCGACGCGCGCAGAAACCCAGAACTGTTCCCGCAGATTCCAAGCCTTCTCTGCCATCTCGTCAGCGAGAGACTCAGCAAGGGCCTGGTCGTTGTTGGTGTGGACGACGACCGCCCAACCCCCTTCGGCCACATCCAGCCACGGCTGCATCGGGTAGGGCGAGACATCAACGACCCCGGGCCGACGTTCCATCTCGCGGGCAAGATCGAACCATTCTTTCATCGGCCCCTGCGAAGTCAGGAAATGGTCCTGCGGCGTGATCATGGGAATCTTGCGCCAGGCCACTGTCGGCTGGACCTTCCCGCTGAGCATGTCAAACATCACGCGAGCCGTCTTGCGTCCCGTGGCAATCGGATCATGCGGTTGAGTCTCATGCCCGATCAGCAGATCCGCACCATCGACCATCCGCTGGGTGACGTTCGCGTGATGATCAAAACAGACCGCGATGGGAATGTCATACCCGACGATCTCACGAATCGCGCTCAGCACGTGCCCTTCGACATCATCTTCGTTGGCTGCGGCTGCGGCACCATGCAACGAAAGATAGATCGCGTCGACCGGCAGTGATTCTTTCAGGGCAGATATCAACCGCTTGGTGAAGAAGTCCAGGGTCTCGGCAGTAATGGTACCGCCGGCACCGCCCCACGCCCGAATCAGCGGCAACCACTCGATCGATTCTGACTGCTCGCCGGCGACTTGAAACAGTCCGCCGATCGGCCCGACTCCTTGCATCCGCTCGATGATTTCGGCACCGAAGTACAAGCCGAGGGCTTCGAAGTCAGACAGATCCGCAATCAGCGGGGTGAACGAATCGGTCTCTTGTGCCACCTCTGCAACCGCAATTCGCACCGTGTGTCTCCAATGTCAAAGGTCGTCGGTCGAGCGTCGCCTTGTAGGATTGGGCACTCCTGCCCGTGTGTATTAGAACTGCTGCATTGGAAACAATCCAACGTAACAACCATCGCCGCCTCATTGAACGATTTCAGGAAGCGAGCAGAATCAGAGACGGGCAAGCGTGCCCATCCTACAGCGCAGAAAAACGTCCGAGCTAAGTCAGGGACGACTCAGCTCGGACGTGAGGAATCAGCAATCGACTGGCGATGTTTAGACGAGTTCCGAAATCACCTCGCGACGATCCAGCAAATACTGCGGACGGCCGTTCGGATCGGTCAACGTGACCGTGTTGGTATCAATTCCCAACTGATGATAGACAGTCTGGAACACGTGCTGCAGATGGACCGGGCGATCCTTGGCCACTTCACCCAACCGATTGGTCGAGCCAATCACCTGCCCGTGCCGCATGCCGCCGCCAGCCAGGAAGAAGAACGATGCCTGTGGCCAGTGGTCGCGACCCGCGCCACCGTTGATGCGCGGTGTCCGGCCGAATTCGCCGGACATCATCACGATCGTATCGTTCAGCATGCCGCGCGCATCGAGATCTTCAATTAACGCGGACAATGCCATGTCCAGTGGCGGCAGTTGACTGCGCATCGATTTAAAGTTATCGCCGTGAGTATCCCAGCCACCCCAGCTGAGCGAAACGCAGCGCACTCCCGCTTCAACCAATCGACGGGCCACCAGGAACCGGTCTACATCGCGTCGCCGGGAATTGATTCCATAGCGATCCACCAGCCGCGGATCTTCCCGTTTATAATCCAAGGCGTTGGCCAGATTGCCCGAGGTAATGATGCCCACGGCGCGCTCTGTAAAACTGTCGATGGCACTCATCATGCCGTGTGAGTCCGCGTCGCGGCGCAGTCGATCCAATCCACCCAACAGCGTACGTCGATCATCCAGCCGCGTCGGCGAGATGGATTGATTGAGCGTCAGATTCGAGCGGCCCGTGCCGTCTGGACGATACGCGTCATGCAGCGGCCCGAGGAATCCGGCTTTGGTCCAGTTCGTGAGATCAATCGCGGTGGGAGCCGTACCATGATTGGCTGTCGTCTGGGCCGGCCCCCAGACTTTCGACATTACAGCACCCAAACCCGGACGGCCACCCATCGGCCTCAGTGAAGCTTCCGGCCAGCCGGAATCCGATTGGGTCGGTGCGTGTTCGTTGCTCACCCCGACCAGTGACCGGACAATACTAAAACGGTCGGCGACCTTGGCGAGCTGCGGCATCAGTTCGCAGATTTCCACGCCATCCGCATTGGTCGCAATCGGCTTGAATTCGCCCCGGAATTCCTTCGGTGAGTCGGGCTTCAAGTCGAAGGTGTCCATGTGAGTCGGACCACCTGGCAGATAGATGTTGATGATCGACTTGCCAGTGGCCTTGGCTCCGGCAAGCGCTTCGGCCCGCAACAGGCCAGGCAGTGTCAGGCCGCCCATTACCAGGCCACCCACCTGCAGGAAGTGACGCCGGGAAACTCCATCACAAAAGTTCGGTCGGTTTCCGAGTAATGTCAACATCTTGATACCCTCGTTGGTTCTTAATGTGCAGCCGTGGCGACGCAGACACGACTTACAATCGACACGCCGTTCGAAACGAACTCTTCAGAATTCTGGTTAGACCCGCGAGCTTGGGTGGTGACGCCCAAGGACCCTTAATGCGTATATTCCATCAAAACATGCTTATTAGTCAAGAGAATTCTTTTGATACTGCGGAATCCCGCCAAATTCTTTCCCTGTGGGCGGCCTGGCGCTAGCCGCCGGTTTTTCAGGGGAGACCCGGCACAGAAACCGGTGGCTAGCGCCAGGCCGCTCACGAACAGGTCACTTCGCTGGCGGCATCGGTTTCTCGAACTGCGCCACAAACCATGCGGCGAGTCCCTCCTCAGTTTGGCGGCCAAGTTGAAATTGCCGGGAGGCATTTGTGCCCGCATACGTCTTGACGACATCCGCATAGAGCATCGGCAGCGACTCATCAGCCACCGCCTGGTTCATTCCATTGCGAAGCTGCCACATGCGCAACGGCGTGGGAGCAATCCCGGCCAGCAGCGTGGATATATCACCTTGCCCGATCGCGTCGGGAATCAACATCTCCTGCGGTAAATAGGTGCGAGGTCCCGCGAGCACCGACGCATAAGAACTCAATCCGTGATGTATCGCGACGGCCTTGATGTCGTCCTCATAGAGCGCGGTCAGCACTGACAATAGTCCTCCGAGTGGTTCGATCGAGGCCGGAGATTTGTCGATTCCTTCCGGTATCGCGAGCTCCAATTCGGGAGGATTGGCAGGAGCAAACGAATCGCCCCAGAGGGCCAGTTTCTTCCCATCAAATCGCGAATCTGACCGCAAGCATTTCACCACGTTTCGCATGTCTCGCAGTCGAGCCCCCAGGATGGTGCCCCCCAGCATCTGCTCGGTGGCTGAGTAGGCGGTCGCGTCGCTGGTGCGGTCGCGTCCATGATCTTCGAGAGCCGTCTCGCCCGTGCCCCGCACGTCAGGCAGGCAGACCGCTATGCCGCGCGCGAGTAGCTCGGCAATCGGTTCGGCGTTCTCTTTGAGGAAGCGGTCCTTACCCTGTTGTGAGATGCCGATCACCACCGGAGCCGGCCCGCTCTTCGCCGGCAACATCAAGAGCAGCGGTACGACAATACCGGGTTCTTCTGTCTGCAAGGTAGCGGGCACGACTGTAATCTCGCCGCTCACCTTCGCGGCCGGCTGAGCCATCAGTACGCACTTGTCACGAGCGGGCTCCACATTGCCAAGCTTGCGGCTCCAAGGATCTCGCAAGAGCTTGATCCGTTGTGCTGGCGCCTGTGCCTGCAGTTCCATTCCGAACTGGCCGGCGCGTTGCAGGGCGGCCTGCAAGGCCACTTCGCGTGCCAGCTTGGGGTGTCGCTGTTCCCGGACGTCTGGTGTGAGAGCCTGCAATTTGTCTGAGGACACGGGATGGCGATATTCCTCGTCGTCGGCAATGTCGATGTTGAACCACTGCCGCCAGGCGGCGTGAATCAGCTTGCGATGCGTGGCCCCGATATTGTTGCAATGAGTTGACTCCGGAGCCTGCCCGCGGACTGACCCACGACCTAGCGTAAAGGCCACGTTGGCGGGAGCCCTTTCCCATTCGTAGATTTGATTCAACCGTTTCCAGACGGGATCTCGTTCGCGATCCCAGCTGAATTCGTGGGCGTAAATTAAGTGGCGGGGTGCAATGCCACCGACAATCACCCAGGGCAGAAAACCCTCGCCGGCCGACTGCACAAGATTGCGTGTCGACTCCCAGCTTCCGCCACCGGCGTAACCAAAAGTCTCCTCGACATCATCAGGCAACGGGTGGCGACTTTCTGGCTGTGGCCCCCCGAAATTGAAGGGCACCACCGCGGCGATGCGAGGATCCAGTGCCCCGGCAACCGCGGCCGGATCGCCTCCCCCGGCGACGGCTCCCAGCAGGATGATCCGCTGAGGATCGATCCCCGGCTGAGCCAGTAGCACATCGACACTGCAATGCAGATCCCAGGCCATCCAGCCCATCAGCGTTTCGCCCGCCAGAGCTAACTGCAGCGCGACATGATAACGGTAGAAGTAGTCCTGCCGGCTCACTCGGAACGAAGTCGGATAATCGGCCGCAGTCCGGAACGGATGCTGGCGTCGTTCCCCATGTCCCAGTTGATCCATCACGATCACGACACATCCCGCCCGGGCCCACGTCATCCCCATCGTTTGCAGTTCACTCTCGGTCTTCGGGTTATGATGGCTATGGCAAATCAGGATCCCCGGCATCTTGGTTCCAGCTTTGGCGGGACGATACAGATTCGCGGTCACCAGCAGTCCGGGGCGGCTCTCAAAGACTATATTGTCGATCGTGAATCCGTCGCCGGGAAGACTGGCAGTGACTTGCACCACAGGCGGCGTTTTGAGATCCGGCGGCAGATGGAGCGAGTTGCGCAGGGCCTGCAATTTTTCATCCCGATACCGTTCCCAAGCCTCACGCGACTGCAGCTGCTTCCAGTCCGCGGTCGATTTGAGATTCGCCGCTTTCAGGCGCAGACTAATGTCTTTAGGAATCATATTTGCTGTGGCAACCGGCTCGGCCGCCTGGACCGTAGTCCGCAAGGCAGGCAGCAAGTCACGCAGGGCCTTGACCAGTCTGGCATCCGGCTCGGCGCCGTAGGATGTTCTAGTAACCAGAACAATGGCCAGCAAGAAGTACAGACCGCGGCAGTTCGACAGTTGCATCGCAATCCCCTTGAAAGACACTTCGAGCAAAGTTTGGGATGGCACAGAGATCCCGATCATAGCGAAAAATCGTTTGCTGAGAACCAAAATTCCAAACGGCAATGGGCGCTTGCTCAAAGGTGTTCGTCGTGGGAGGGCGGGGTACACTCTGGGTTCCTCACCCTCTCGTCGCCATGCTCTGGCGAACGTCGCTACAATTGCCCGGGATAACTCATCCGAACGGCCTATTTACCACGGATCAATTTATGACCTCATCCGCGCCTGCGTATGGTTGGAACAAGGTTCTCACTCTTGATGCGTGCAGAAACATCATTGGTGGAAGTCCCCAGGCCCTGCGTGACGCGATTGGGCGAGGAGCCGATTTGCGGATCTATTCTGAATTCCGCCACAAAGAGCATATTGATACCAAGTCAAATAATCATGAGCTCGTCCAGGAGACGATGGATATGCGGGCGACCTATCTGGTGGATGGTCGCTGGTGCGGAGGCATTCTCACGTTACGCCAGCCGATCGATTTGCCGCACGGCTTCGGTCCGCGGCCGTCCCTCTCGTTGTTCATGTACAACGAAGATGGCCAGCAGGCGATCGCGCGGCCGCACCTGGATGGACCGCCAGCCTCCGGTACGCGCGGCCCATCGGCCGGAGCGGATCATTCGGACATGCCGAAGTACCACGAGGTCGATAGCTGGGACGGCGACACCAATGCCCCCTCCAGCAATTTTGTGTATGCCTTCGAAACGCTGCGGTATTACGTCCGAGACGACTGGCAACTGATGCTACACCATTCGGCTACTGGCGAAGTCATATCTGGTTCGCACAAAGCGGTCGCCGACGCCTTCGCGAGGGGCGTCGAATGGAAGCTGGGAATCAGCGGACTCTGCTCGGACCTCATTCCCTCAGATCAACCGGCCGTCCCACACGCAGTCTTCATCCAGGCAGGTTCGTGCTATCTCTATACACAGCAAGAATTGCTGATCGCCGCGTCGCATCCGGTGGCCCGAGTTCGTCCCGCGATTCCTCTACGATACGCATCCGGCAACTGGGACTATGCGTGGTTGGCGGCCCGCACGGACGGGCACGTTGCAAAGTTGATTTACGATCCCTATACGCTGGGAACAACGCGATCTTCGGGCCAGCACGAGATTCGGTGGTTTTGCCGCTAACCTACGAATTCCGATCACGTCCTCGCCGGACCTCCGGGATCAATCCCCTTAGGCTGCGGCATGTCCTCCGTAATGATCTTCCAGGTCTCCCCCATTTCACGCATCGCACGGTAGTCTATCGGCTGATAGGCGAACTCCAAGTGCGGAGTCTTCACCGGCCGATGCTTCTCGAAGTTCGAATCCATTGCGGCCGCCAGCATCCCTGTGACGAGATGCGTCCGCTCGACCGGATAGGGAGCACGCTTGTCTCGAATCAGGGCTTGAATGGCATGTGACAGGGCCTTAAAGAGATTGCGGTTTTCCCACGGCCCGACATAAAAACTCGTCGCGAGAGGTTCCGGCTTTCCCGCCAGACGGCAGGCGAACTTCCACCGCGTGTGATTATTTCCGACTCGCAAGATGGTGCCGCGCAGCCCATCACGGTACTTGATCAAAATCGCATGCACCGGATATTGCTTGCCGTCCTTCGGCTCGACGAAACCCTTCAGCGGCCCCACATCTTTCCCGGGATCGGCCTTCATCGCAGCCTCGGCGAGCGGCAACGACCAGCGGCCTTCTTCGGCGGCTTTCCAGACGGCGTCCCCCTCGATCAGTTGGATTTCGGAGACTCCCGTCTCACCACCGCGTCGCGACTCGACCATTGCCTGCAGGACTTCCAAGCCGTGGAAGTCATAGATCTCTATCGGCCCACCGTGGATGGAGATAGCCTCTTCCATCACGCTCCCCGGGGGAATTTCCAACGCCGGCCGGCGCTGAGCCAGTGGGACCGAACTGCCAGCCATGAACGGGATTTTTAGCTCGCCGGCGACATCCATCATCTCGGCCGACCAATCCCAGCGATACGACAGATGCTTGTCATTAAACAGCGGCACAGATCGCCCACTCTTGCGAAAGACGCTGACGATCTCATCAAAGAAGCGCTTCCGCGGGTACATCGTCACGCCACGTTCGTTGGACGGGTAACTGCCGTGTTCGCCGATCGACAGGACTCCATCGACGGCGAGTTCCTTGCCTCCCACCTGCAGGGCTTCGGCAATCGTCGAATAGATGGGAATCTTGAACTGTTTGGCCACATCGCGAGCCATGTCCTTGCCTGCGACGAATTGGTCGACATACAGGCTGACAACATCCATCCCCGAATCAGTCAGTTTGCCGTTGAAGTAGTAGGGCTTCAGGAAATTCTCAAGGATGACGTGCGCGTGGCTGCGGTAGAAGAATTCAGTCACGATCGCGGCGACTCGCGGGCGTTGAGCAGGGGCTGCATTCACCGTTCCCAGAACAGGGCAGGCGGCCAATGAAAGCGTTCCCGCGGTCGCTGCCAGCCATTCTCGACGGTTGAATTGAGACTCGGTGTGCATGGTGTTGCGGCTCCGTCGAGCAGGGGGTGCGAAAAGGAAGGCAATCATCAAAGGGGAGCGCCGCCCGTCCTTGATAAGCTTAGGGAAAGTCGACAGAATCATCAACGCGCTTTGATGTATCAAAACTTCAAAACAACCGGCAGGCGGAGTAGCAATCACGATGACCAGGATCGACGAAGCGGCAAGGCGAGCTTACTGGACCGAGCAGATGGAACTCGGCTACGAGCTCATCCAGCAAGTCCTGGCATTCCCGTTTCGCGAATGTGGGGAAGGCTTCGCATCCCTCCGTGATGCCGTCGAGGGTTCCGGCGTCGAGATGCAGTTCTCTGACTCCAAGATCGCCGGCCAACTCGACCGCGTCTACTTCATGCGCGAGAGCCTGGTCAAAGACGTCATCACCATCGGCCGCGAGATGAACGCCCGCGGCTGGATCCTGAAAATCGAGGACTGCTATCGGTCGCTGGAGATGCAGGGCCAACTGGTCCGCAAGCCGGAGCTGTTCGATATCATCCTGAAGATGTGCATCTGGGAGAACAACGGCGAACTCCCCTCGGTCGAGTTGGTCTTCCGGCGGGCAACTGTGCTCGTGGCCAACATCCCGAAATTCGGCACGCACATGTCCGGTTCGGCCATCGACATCTCGGTCTTTCGCCGCGACGATGGCAGCGAAGTCTGGCGCGGCAATCCTTATCTGGAGATGAGCGAACGAACGCCGATGCGCTCCCCCTTCATTGAACCCGACGCACTGCAGAATCGCCTCGACATCACCGAGATGCTCGAAAAGCACGGATTCATGCATTACGTGTTTGAGTTCTGGCATTACAATAAGGACGATGCACTGGGCCATCTGGAGACCGGCCGGACCACGCCCGCGCGGTTCGGACCGGTTCACTGGGACCCTCAGACGAATCGAGTGACCACAGTGGATAATCCCCACGAGTTGCTCAACCCGTTACCGGTGCTCGAACGGGAGATTGCAGCGGCATTGGAGCGGGCGAAGGCAAAAGCACTTTAGAGCACTTTTTACCACGAATGATACGAATAACACGAATACAGCTCAGTGGTCTTTTTCATCTCACGTTCAGGATTTCGATTCGTGTCATTGGTGTGATTCGTGGTCCACAACTTTCATGATTAACTGGTTGTATTGTTCGCCGTTCATAGTCAAGTCTCAGGTAATCAAACAGGACACCCCATGAACTCGATGACACGCCGCCTCTTTCTCGAAGACTCCATGCTGGCCGCCGCAGCCCTGGCTGCAACGACGGTTCCTCAATTGACCTATGCCGAGGACAAGCCGACCGGCGCTCCTAGCAACAAGGTGCGTGTCGCGGTGCTCGGGTGTCGGGTTCGAGGCCGCCAGCACGTTGCGGAACTCTCCAAAGTGCCTGACGTCGAGATCGTCTATGTCTGCGATCCGGACCAGAGTCTTTCTGCCGAACTGGCCGTGACCGTCGATAAGAATCAGGGTAAGGCACCCACCGCGGTTCAAGACATGCGAAAGGTCTTCGACGACAAATCGGTCGACGCGGTCTTCATTGCCACACCCAATCACTGGCACGCCCTGGCCGCCATCTGGGCAATGCAATCGGGTAAGGACGCATACGTCGAAAAGCCGGTCAGTCACAATATCAGCGAAGGCCGCCGCATCGTTCAAGTCTCGCGTAAGACCGGCAAGATGTGCCAGGGGGGAACTCAGAACCGATCCAACATGGCACTTGCCGAAGCCATCGAGTACATGAAGGCGGGGAAGCTCGGCGAGGTCAAACTGGCTCGCAGCATCATCTACGGCCGGCGGGATTCCATCGGTCCCAAGGGAACCTACGAGGTTCCGAGCAATGTCGATTACGACTTGTTCATGGGCCCTGCGCCGTTGGCTCCACTGACCCGCAAGAGCCTGCACTACGACTGGCACTGGAACTGGCAGACGGGGAACGGCGAACTTGGTAACAACAACATCCACTCCCTCGACATCTGCCGCTGGGGACTGGGACTGACGGGCCTCGCTCGCGGTGTCGTCAGCTATGGCGGCCGCTTCGGCTACCAAGACGCGGGTGAGACTCCCAACACGCAGGTCTGCATCTTCGACTTCGGCGACAAGACGGTGATCTCCGAGACTCGCGGTCTCAAGACCGAGCAGTTCCGGCCGGGATTCCCGGGCGGCTGGCTGTTCCATGGGACGGAGGGTTCCATCGCCGGCCAGTCCAGCACGTCCCTGTTCGACCCGATGGGCAAGCTGGTCAGCACCTTCGAATCGAAACGCAAAACCGAAAGCCACTTCGCCAACTTCATCAACGCCGTCCGCAGCCGCAAGCGTGAAGAACTCAACGCCGAGATCCTGGAAGGGCATCAGTCCACAGCCCTCTGCCACATGGGCAATATCTCCTGGAGACTCGGGAAAGAAGCGACTCCCGCTCAGATCGCCGAACAGCTCGGCAAGCTGAAGGCCAGCGACTATGCCAAGGAGGCACTCGACCGGACTGTGCAGCACCTGCAAGAGAACAAGGTCGACTTGGAACAAACGAAGCTGGTTCTGGGAGTCGAACTCCATGCCGACGGGGACCGCGAAGCCTTCGCCGATAACGCGGATGCCAACGCCTTCCTGACCCGCGAATACCGCAAGCCCTTCGTGGTACCAGCGGAATCGGAAGTTGTGTAAGTTGACCGTGGGATGGGTCTCCAGGCCCGTCCGAGCCCGTAACTACAGACTGAAGACAGAGAGACGCCTCGCGAAGTTCGCGGAGCGCACGGCGTCCTTTGTCAAGAGGGTGAGGAATTGCAGAGCGTCAGGAAGGTTTGACACCTGGCGCTTCGCGAAGTTCGCGGCGGTCGAGCCTTTGTTACGTGTAATGTTACAGGCTCAGACGGGCCTGGAGACCCGTCCTACGACGCTTAATCAGCCGATCAATTCCGGAATCGGCTTTCCATGATCAACAATAGGAGTCGGACGCCCACTAAAGTCGCGGATCAAGGTTGTTGACGAATCGATCCCCAGATGATGGTAGATCGTCGCCAGGAAGTCGCCGGGGCCGCAGATGCGTTCGACGGAATCCTCGCCGCGCTTGTCGGTCGCGCCGATGACTCGACCGGTGGTCATCCCGCCGCCAGCCCACAGGTTGGAGAAGGCGCGCGGCCAGTGATCTCGGCCCGGCTGGATTGTGCCGGCCGCGGCACTCGCATCACCGGCGCCGGTGCTGGCGGCATAGCTGATCTTGGGGGTGCGGCCGAACTCACCGGTGACCACGACGAGGACTCGCTTGTCCAAGCCGCGTTCATAGATGTCTTCGATGAGTGCGGAAACCGCCTGATCGTAGGCGGGGGACCGGAATTTCATCGCGTCGAAGCAGTGTTGATTGACGGCATGATCATCCCAGTTATTGACCCGTCCGCACAGCGGACCGGCCAGGCTGGTCGTCAACACTTCGACTCCGGCTTCCACCAGGCGACGTGCCAGCAGTAACTGTTGACCCCACGAATTGCGTCCGTAGCGGTCGCGTGTCTTGTCATCTTCTTTGGACAGGTCGAAGGCTTCCTTGGTCTTCGGATTCGTGAGCAGGGTCATCGCCTGCGTCTCGAATTCATCGAGTGCGGCCAACTCTCCCGCCTGATCAAAGGCTCGTTCCAACGTGTCGAGGTTCTGACGCAGGGTCGAACGGCGTCCCAAGCGTGAGACTTCACCTTGATTCGAGAGGCCAATGTTCGGGACCGAGAATGTCGGCAGACTCGGGTTACCGTGGACCGTGAACGGCGAGTAAGCGTCACCGAGGTACGTGGGGCCGTTGTATTCCAGCGGCGGATTGATCCCCACGTAGGCGGGCAGCGGGTTTTGACGCGGCCCTGCCTTCGATCGCAAATAGTTGGCGACTGACATCCAGTCGGGCAGGCGGGGCTTGGGTTTGTCACGCGTATCCGGATCTCCGGAGAGCAACTGCATCGAGCCGGCCGGATGACCGCCCGCTTTCTGGGCCATTGACCGCAGGATGTTGAATTTGTCCGAGATCGCCGCCTGGCGCGGCATCAGCTCACACAAATCCAGGCCCGGTGTCTTGGTGTTGATCGGGCTGAAGGGCCCGCGATACTCGCTGCTGGCATTCGGCTTGGGATCGTACGATTCGATATGCGACATGCCGCCCGGCTGCCAGACCATAATGACGGCGGTCTTTTCGCGATTCGATTCCGCGGCTTCGCCCGCTTGCAGCTTGTTCTGAGCCTGCAGACGCAGCAGTCCCGGCAGACTTAATGTGCCGAAGCCGGCCAAGCCCATTTGCAGAAAGCTGCGACGGCTACCCGTGCCACTGCCCAATGGACCCTGGCAGGTTGTATCCGACAATCCGTTTTGATAACCGCTCATTTTGTCCCCGCTGGCTTCACGCGAATCGCAATAGGTTCGGACACCACAATATCGACAATATCTCTGGGCTGCGCTACCTGAGTTGCCTGTTTTAGCTTTTCCACGGCTGCGGCCACCGCTGCAGTCGCGGCCTTTTGACGTACGGTCACCGCTTCCAAGGCCTTGTCGGCTTCGGCCTTCTTCTCGGTCGCAGCCGCTTTGGCTTCTTCTGCGAGTTTCTTGGCTTCGGCATCGATTACCGCCGCCTCTTCTTCGGCCTTCTTCTTGGCGAGTTCTGCGACCAGGACCGCGTCCGGATTGTGTCGGTACTTGGCCACGGCGCTTCCATAGAAGGCGATCAGATAGTCGCCGGGAACCGTCTTCAGTTTGGCTAGATCAATAACCGCCTGCGAACTGTCGGCAGAGATTTTCACATCAAACTGCGGGTTCTGCTCGAATCCCGCACCGAGCGTTTTCAGTTGCAGGGTGTCTCCGGAGAACTCACTGCGTCGAGTTTGGTTCAGGGGAATCGTAAGCTTCTCGCCAGCGACCACTTCGAGAACCTCAGTCGTGGGCGTGGCGAGCGTCAACGGTGCCATGTCGATACCGCTGACCGATACGGGGACGTCAGCGAGTAGCCGCGGGTTAGGAATCTCTCCCCACGAATCGGGAATCGGCCACGAGAACGATGCCAGCGCACAAGGATGTTCGACGCTGGCACCATTGATCTGGGCTCGTCCAATAAATCGCGCGCTGCCAATGGCCCGCGGAGCATTTTGTGCGGCCGTTACGAGCATGATGCCCCGCGACTGCCCCTTGGGAATCTTCAATCCCTGGGCACGCATCCCTTCCGGCAGGCCGTCCATGACCAGTTCGATATCGCCGTCAAAACCATCGCGTCGAATGGCGACGACCTCTAGTGCCATCGTCGAGCCGCCGCGTAGCGAGATCGGTTTCGACAGCGCGTTGCGATCACCGTTCCGCAACTCCATATGCATGGCCCAGGCGACAATTGCGAAGTCCGGGGTCGCTTTGCGGATCACCAGGCGATAGATGTTTCGCGGATCATTGCGCGTCCCGCCAAACAGATCAGACAATTGCAGGCGATGGATGCCATCCTGCTGAATCACCAACTTGCCCATGATGTCGGCCGAACCGGCTTGATACGGAGGGCCGTCGTAGGCATAGCCGTTACTGGAGACCTTCACCGGGCTGGGAATGTCCGAGAGCTCGGCGACGTCGGTCAGCTTCTCGTCGGCACCAGAACCGGCGACGTGCTGGACGAGAATGGACGGATCGGTCGGCAGACCAAATCGTTCTGAAGCGACTTCCACCCACCACTCTTCGCCCTTCTTGGCTTCGAATTCGAACACGTCAACGTCCGCAGCGGGGAAGAAGCTGCCGGAGATGTCGCAGGGCAGCGTGATCTTCTGGGCGCGGGCAAAGTTGTTGGGTTCTTGTTCGGTTGAGACGGCTTTCTCGGGGAGACCTGTGGGAGGCCACGAGCACGAATTGACCGGCCGGGTCGACGGCATCCGCACGATCGGCTCGCCGGCGGGAAGTTCCCACAGGGCCAGTCGGTAGTAGTAAGCAGCGCCACCCTTGAAGGTCAGCTCGTGGGCCTTGATCACGTACTTGCCGTCTTCTGGCACGGTAAAATCGAGAGCCCCACCGCGGCGCTCGACCAGCAGGTCGCGACCCATCGAATCGGCAATGATGAAGACGACGTCCAGCTTCGAGTCGATCCCCTTCGTCGCACAATCGACGATGATCCGCTGACCTTTACGGCCCTGGAAGGCGTAGTGATCGACCGACTTCTCGGTCATGACGGCGTTGCAGATGGAATTCACCGGCAGCTCCATCGCGGTGGCGAGCGTCGTGTTCGGTGTCGTCCGCACGTTCTCGGTCAGGTTGCTCACCGAGAAGACGCGAGACGAAGAAATGCCCAGCCGCGTCATCAGGCGGGCTTCGTGGACTCCCAGCGGGCAGTCCGGAGCGATCGTGACGACATACTTGTTGGGCTCGGGCTGTCCGGCGGCGTTCAGCTTGGGGGTGGCGGTGATGTGCGGATCTGAGAACGCCAACTGGTTGGCATCGTCGAGATGTTCTCCGGTAATCGTGACCTCGACCTGCGTGCCCGATTTGCCGCCCATCGGCATTGTGGTCAGTAGACGTGGGGCGGGGAGGCAGACTGATTGGGCGAATGATGTCGTGGGAAGGCTCAGACCGATCAAGCAGGCTGCGACCAGCAGCCTGCCCGTGGCGGACGCTGCCAGCGTCCGTCTCGCTAACGTTGAGTTCAAGGATAGTGTCACGGACGCTGGCAGCGTCCGCCACGGGGGCGTCATCACAGTTGTTACTTTATCAGTCATCATATGCCTAATGATTGAATAGGAATTCTTTGGTATTGATCAACGCCCAGATCAGGTCTTGGAGATTCTCTTGGCTCGGCTTCGGCGTAGCAACCGGTTTGCCCTCGGCATCCATTCGAGCTTCAGCGAGATATTCTATCGCCGTCTTGAGCTCAGCGGGTCGCGGCTCACGGGAGAACGCAACGAGGTAGAGATCGCGGATCTTGGCCTCAATCGGTCGATCTTCTTTGGCCAGCAATTCGGCGCGACCGGTGGGGCTGGACAGCTTCTTTTTAATCTCGTCCGCATTGATCAAATGCAGGCTTTGGGCCAGACTCGAAGACTGCACCCGTTCGCACTCGCAGACGCTTTCACCTTCCGGACGCCCGAAGACTCGTAAGAACGGCGACGCTTTATTGTAACTGTTATCGGGCAGGGCGACCGCTTTCGTTCCCTTGGGCAGGTTGGCGAAATCGGTCTGTGTCCCCGTGATGTTGTCGATCGCATCCAGCAGGACTTCGGCCTGCAGCCGCCGCGGGTAGTACCGCGAATAATTCTGGCGGTCAACGACGTTGTGGGCGTTCGGCGTGGCACTCAACTGATAGGCGTTCGACCGTGTGATCGTCCGCACGAGATCCTTCAGATCGAAGCCGCTCGAGATGAAATGTTTTTCCAGGGCGTTGAGGAGCTCGGGATTGGTCGGTGGGTTGGTGTCGCGGATGTCGTCTTCCGGTTCGACCAGCCCGCGTTGGAAGAAGTGCTTCCAATACCGATTCACCAGGGCCTTGGCGAAGAATTGGTTGTCTTTGCCACCCATCCAGTCGGCGAGTTTCAGCCGGGGATCTTCATCGGCGGCGATGTCGGGGATCTTGTCACCGAGAGCCGCGGGTTTCAGCTTGATGCCGGTTTTCATATTGGGAGCGGCGGCGATTCCTCGCTTGTGGAAGATCAGATCCTCGCCACGCTTGGCTGACGGCTTCCGGCCGACCTGCGTGAAGAATGCGGCCAGCGAGTAATAGTCGTCCTGGCTCCAGCGTTCGAACGGGTGGTGATGACATTGGGCACACTGCATGCGGACACCCAGGAACAGTTGGGCTACGTCCTCCAGTTGCTGCTTCGGTTCGGTTACCCGCTTGTACCAGGCGACCGGCGGATTTCCGACGACCTGTCCCGTTGCGGCGAGCAATTCCCGAACGAACTGATCGTAAGGCTTGTTCGCCAGCAGGCTGTCGCGGACCCAGGCGTGGAACGCGAAGTTCGAGACCATATCGCTCTCGTCATCGCGGCGATTCTTGAGCAACGCAGCCCACTTACCGGCGAAATAGTCCGCATAATCGGGGCTTCGCAGCAGGGTATCGATCAGCTTGTCGCGTTTGTCGGCTTCGGTGCTGGCCAGGAAGGCGGCCGCTTCTTCGGTCGTTGGCAGTCGCCCGCCAATATCCAACGTCACGCGTCGCAGAAATGTCGCATCATCACACACAGCCGAAGGAGGAATTCCCAGCACCTTCAGGTTCGAGAAGACGAGCTCGTCGACAAAGTTCTTCGCGGGGGGCAGATTGTCGACCGGTGCTCCCAAGGGGACCGAAGCACTACAGACTGCCACATTGCCCTGGTACCGCACCATCACGGCAACATTGCCGGTAATGTCCAGAACCTTGAGTAACCCGCCGTCAGTGACTTCGGCAATTGCCCGGTCGTTTGTTTCATACAGAGCGGAACTCGTCACGTCCCGCACGCTGCCGTCACTGTAGTGAGCCAGCGCCTTGATCTGCAGTTCGCCACGACGGGGTACGGTTCCGCGTTTAGGCTGCACCTCGAAGGAGACCAGTTGAGGATCGCCGGCTGGTTCGTAGGGAGCCCCCTGCTGGATCCAGTTACGGAGGTGAGCGTACCCTTCGGATGTCGTCGCCAACCGCACGCCACCGCCATGCGGCATTTGCCCCGACGCCTTTAAGAGGAGCAGACTGCGTTCCGGAGTACTGGCCGCCAGCCGCCGACCACGTCCTTCTTTGACGAGATGTTCAAAGTCCTCGCGCGGTTCGAACCCGAGCAACGACAATTGGAACCCGTTTTGACCATTGCCCGCCTTGGCATGGCAGACGCCCATGTTGCAGCCCGCTTTGGTGAGCACGGGCATGACGTCGTTAACAAAACTGACGGGACGCTCGGCAGCGACCCCCGGACGTGCCACAGCCGCCAGCAATAGAGCCGCGACAATCGAAAGGGGCAGACCTCGCAAACGAGGATATCGCCGGGAGGCGTTATCGGAGCCGGTCATGTCGTTACCACTGGAGGGGGCCGTTACGGCGGGGCGGGTTTCGGGAACAATCTGGGGGACCGTTCCGCGGCGTGCAGGGACCTACATCAACCAACTCATTCGGAGTGGCTGATGCATCCATCTTAGCCGTTTCAACGGTCACGTCAACAAATAGTTCCGCTCGTCCGGAAATTCCCCCGAAACCGATTCCCATACCGTGTCAATGCCGCAGTGGATCATCTTCTCGCGTGCGCCCTTTGCGCTCTTCGAATTCTTTGACAGAAAAATGTGACGACAGAAATATGGGGACGAATTGATATCCCCTTCCATCTGATCTTCATTTTTCTGTCGTTACATTTTTCTCTCAGAACCGTCTTGAGATCAAAGCTTCCAATTACGTGCGCTCTTTGAACTCTTTGGTCGAACGGACGCGGTAACATCCATACCTCTCTGTCCGATCTCCTATTAAACAAAATGGTTACGAAGAATCTCTGAAAGTTGGCACGTTTCAACTGCCGAGAAACTTGAACTCTTTGAACTCTTTGAACTCTTTGAACTCTTTGAACTCTTTGAACTCTTTGAACTCTTTGAACTCTTTGAACTCTTTGAACTCTTTGAACTCTTTGAACTCTTTGAACTCTTTGAACTCTT
>JAKFVC010000049.1 GCA_021732415.1 Planctomycetaceae bacterium | reverse complement strand
GGTGTGTGAGGTGAGATTCCTCATCAGACCTTGGAAGAGCAATTTTGACATCACCAACTGGGTGGCTGGCGAAGACTGGGAATTATTTCCTCTTGGTGCGGACAGATTTCTAATCTGCGGTACTAGCTCGAAACGCAAGCGAGTGCATTCCACCCGTTCATTTGAGGGAAATGCACTCGCTTGCGCTTCGAGCTTGTATGCTCTTTGATATAATCATCACAATCGATTCGCAGGCGGCGTCTTTTGAGGAGCGGCCGATCATGCAACTACGGACTATCGGGCAGATTAGTCTCATTGTTGTACTCAGTGCATTATCCGGTCTCGGGGCCGATACGGACTCGGCATTCCGCGAGGCCAAGCAGAACTTTCAACTTCACATCCGCCGGAAGGCACCCGCGGACCGAGTTGAAGCAATCGTCGCGCTGGCGGAATTCGCGAAGCCGGAAACGGTCGATTTGATCCTCAAAAAAGGCGTTTCGGACAGCGATTCTCAGGTCCGACAGGCCGCTCAGGTCGCCCTGCGCAAATTGGCGGGCACCCAAGAAGTCCGTGACGCGATGCTCGAGGATTTCAAACGTTCTCTCCGCAAAGCCGTCATCAATGAATCGACAGCCGAATTGTTGCGGCCACTGGTGATCGTTGAAGATGAGGCATTTCAAACGACGTTGTTGAAGCTTCTCGATGATTTCCTGGCATCGCCTAAGGGCAACATCACCCTGCCGATGACCCTGATCGATGACTTTGCGAAGGAGGGGGATGCCGAAGCCTTTCGTGCGGTGACCTTCTTTTCCAAGTCGAAGACCTTCGAGGCGAAGTTTGGCTATCGGCGGTGCGTCGTCCAGGCCCTGGCCCAGATCCGCGATCCGGAAGCCGTTACGACGCTCATCTTGCTGATTCCAAATACCAGCGGACTGATCCAGCACGACATCATTCAATATCTGACAAAACTGACGTCCCAAAAATTCGCCGACAATGATCGCGAATGGTTCAAATGGTGGAAGGAAAACAAAGCCGAGTTCAAGTTTCCCAAGGTCCCATTGCCGACCGACGACGTTCCCGCCGGTGGCGAAAAACTGACCTACTATGGGATACCCGTCTGCGCCAAGCGCATCGTATTTGTGCTCGACACGTCAGGCAGCATGCGTGGACCACCGCTGGATGCCGCGAAGAATGCGCTGCTGCAAGTGGTTGAAAAACTTCCCGAGCCGGTCCACTTCGATGTTGTCATGTTTGATCGCACGGTCACCGTCTGGCAACCACGACTGATGCCCGCCACGACACAAGTCAAAAATGAAGCCCGAATCACGGTCCAGAACCGTGCGATGGGGGCGGGAACCGTCTCATTCGCCGCGATTGAAGCGGCCTTCAAATTGGAGCCGGAAGCCATCTATTTCCTATCAGACGGGCAACCGACCGACAGCGCGCCCGACCAGATCTTCAACACGTTCTTCGCCTTGAACCGTACACGCCGAGTCTCGATCCACACGATCGGCGTCGTCACCGACCGGGGCAACGCGGCGGACTTGATCCTCTTCATGAAACCGCTCGCCGAAAAGAATTTCGGCAGCTATCGTCTGGTCGAGTAGCTCCTATTTCCCCCAAGGCATCTGCTATCATGCCCCATCCAGATCCCGGTTATTCGAGAATGGCTTACAAGCCACCTTATCACGGAGATTCGATGATGGCAGAGAAGGATCCTGCACCGCCTCCCCCGGAGAGGCTCGTGTCGCTCGACGCTTATCGCGGTTTCGTGATGCTGGCGATGGCTTCGTCGGGGTTCCGTCTTTCCGCGGCCTGTACGAAGCCCGAAGTCCTGTCGTTGTATGACAACAGCGGCGCGAAGACCGCCTGGCGCTGGCTGTGCGGTCAACTCGCCTTTCACACCGATCACGTCCCCTGGGCCGGGTGTGCTTTTTGGGACCTCATTCAGCCCTCATTCATGTTCATGGTTGGCGTGGCCCTCCCTTATTCAATGGCCAGCCGAGCGGGCTTGGGGCAGGGCGGATTCATGCAGTTTCTGCATGTTTTGAAACGGTCGCTGATCCTGATTCTGTTGGGCATTTTTCTCTCGTCGGAAGGCAAGCCACATACGAATTTTGTCTTCACCAATGTATTGACTCAAATTGGAATGGGATATCCTATTGTCTGGCTATTGCTGAAACGCGGCACGGCCGTGCAATTGACATCCGCAATTTTGATCCTGGTGGGCTACTGGTATGCCTTCTACCAATTTCCACTACCGCCACCGGGGTTCGATCCCGCGACCGTGGGACTGCCGCCAGATTGGCCCAGCTATCACGGTTTGGCCGCACACTGGAACAAAGCCACGAACTCCGCGGCCGCAATTGATCTGAAGTTTTTGAATCTCTTTCCCCAATATGATAAGGCCGGCGCTCCTCATCCTTATGAATTTAATGCAGGCGGCTACCAGACGCTCAATTTCGTGCCGTCGATCGTGACGATGATTTTCGGTTTGATGACCGGCGAGTTGCTTCGCGGAACAAGAACTCCCAATCAAAAGACCATCCGGATGATCTGGACGGGGGCTTTGTGCCTGGTGCTGGGGTTGGCCCTGGATCCGCGCCTCTTGAGCCCAAGTATCCCGATGGAGTGGACGCTATGCCCCATCGTCAAACGGATCTGGACTCCCAGTTGGGCACTCTTCAGCACCGGCTGGACGTTGTGGATGCTGGCAGCGTTTTACTGGGTGATCGATGTTCGAGGCTGGAAGGCGTGGGCGTTCCCCTTGGCGATTGTCGGGATGAATTCCATCGCGCTGTATGTCGGTGCCCAGTTGCTGAAGCCCTGGATTTCGCAGACGTTGAAAACTCATTTCTGCAGCAAGATGTTCGATTTCCAAGGTGGGCCTGTTGTCGAATCCGCCGCAGTGCTGTTCGTCCTGTGGCTGATGTGCTATTGGATGTATCGCCGTAAGATCTTCGTGCGAATCTGATTTGGACTGCGGTGATTGATCACCGCTTTCTCGAGAGATATCAAACGGCCGGCATTGTGAGCTATCCTGCCGGACTCGGCACACAATCCGGTTCTACAACCCGAAATTGGAAAGCGGTGATGAATCACCGCAGTCCAAATTTCGCAAACTTGTTCCTCATTATCTGACCAACATCCCATGCCATTGCCTGCGTTTGATGACTTGTTTGCTGCTGCCGATCAACGTTCTGGACGCATCCGCGTCGCTGCTGCCGGAGCCGCAGATCGAACTGTTCTGGAAGCCGTGTCTCTGGCTCAACGACGTGGTTGGATCGAGCCGATCCTGATCGGTCTGGAAGCCGAAATCCGAGCGTGTGCTCAGGAGGCAGCAGTCAGCCTGGACGGCATGCGGATCGTCGATTCGGATCAACCTGGCACGGCTGCGGTGGCCGAGGTCAGGGCCGGGCGAGCGGATACCCTGATGAAAGGGCAGATCAATACGCCCGATCTGATTCGAGCCGTGCTGAATGCCGAGCAAGGCTTGCGAACTGGCAAGACGTTGTGCCAGGTGGTCTTCATGGAGATCCCGGGACATTCCCGGCGATTCCTGTTGTCCGATACGGGGCTCTGCATCGAGCCGAATTTCCGCCAGAAGTCGGAGATCCTGGATAGCCTGATCCTCGTGGCACACGGCTTGGGTGAGGCACTGCCCAAAGTTGCTGTGATGTCGGCAACCGAAAAAGTGTCGACTGCGATGCCGGATACCGCAGAGGCAGATGAACTCCAACGATTAAATGCTGCTGGTGAATTCCCGGGCAGCATCGTGCAGGGTCCCCTCTCATTCGACCTGGCCTATGCCGCAGATGCCGGAGACAAGAAACGCATCGGCGGGCAGGTCGTTGGCGCTGCGGACGCGATGTTGTTCCCCAACCTTCTGTCGGCCAATCTGACCGTGAAGGGCATCATGTATACTGCCGATTGTCGATTTGGCGGAGTCGTCTGCGGCGCGGCTTGCCCGATCGTCTTCATGTCGCGGGCTGACACCACGCCGACGCGGGTGAACTCATTGGCATTGGCGGTCACCCTGGTAGCAGCCGGCACATGGCCCACTGCAATCCCCAAAACATAAGGCCCATCGGTCCCATTCGTCCTATAAGTCCCATCAATTGAAATGGGACCAATGGGACTCATGAAACGGATGGGACTTATGGGACTTGATCTCTCCAATAAACCGGCAGCCCGACAACAGCGGAATCGTCGGGCTGCAGGCACATGGTCCGGACGAGGGAGCCTCAGAGCGGGCCACGTTTTCAGAAAGGTGCTTCCAACTTGCGGGAGGTCGTTTTTCCTGTGATTTGCCACTTGAACAGAAAGCTTACTCAGACCGACAAAATGTATGAGAGTGCCAGTGTGTGAGAGTATGAGAGTGAAGGAAGTTCCAATCGAACAGGACTCTTCCTACTCCATCACTCTCACACCCTCATACTCTCACACGCTGTTCTGAACAGCAGCCAGCACTTCGGCCTACGCGGCCTGCGACGGCCGTTGTCCGATCTCCATCAGCGACTCTTGCAGAATCTCTGTCGCCAGATGGATTTCTTCTTCGTTCACGATCAATGGCGGACACAGTCGAATCGAGCGTTCCCCCGCTCCTAATGCAATCAGACCGTGATGGAAACAGTCATGCAGCAAGATATTCCGCGTGGCGTTATCGGGCAAATCAATAGCGGCCATTAACCCCAAGCCACGTACCTCCGTAATCAGGGGCGTGCCGCTCATGACCTCGCGGAGCGCCTGCAGCAGAACTTCTCCCATCACGGCCGTATGTTCGAGCAGCCCTGATTCCAGCAGCTCGATCGTGGCTACGCCAGCAGCACAGGCGACGGGGTTACCGCCGAATGTGCTACCGTGCGAGCCAGGGGGCCACTGCATCAGATTGGCCCGCGCTACCATTGCTCCCAATGGTAGCCCTGATGCAATGCCCTTGGCCAAACAATAAATGTCGGGTTCGACATGCCAATGTTCCATGGCACAGAATTTACCCGTGCGTCCCATTCCTGACTGCACCTCGTCGGCAACCAATAAAATTCCATGCTGGTCGCAAACTTGTCGCAGTCGCGGCAGGAAACTCGGGGGTGGAATTAAATAGCCACCTTCTCCCTGAATAGGTTCGACGAAGATCGCCGCCACCTGACTGGGGTCGACCCGACGTTTAAAGAGTTTCTCCAGTTCGCTAAACGTATCTTCCAACGACACACCCGCACGTCCCGGATATGGAATGTGCGAGACTTCCGGCAGCAGGGGTCCAAACCCACGGCGCTGGACGACCTTGCTGTTCGTCAACGACAAGGCACCTAACGAACGACCGTGGAAGGCCCCGTCGAACGCGATGAGATGAGGCCGCCGCGTCGCGTAGCGCGCGAGCTTAATCGCAGCCTCGATCGTTTCCGTTCCGGAATTGGTAAAGAAGGCTCGCTGACCACCCGTCAGATGGACGTGGTCTTCCAGCTTCTGCGCCAATTCACCTTGTGGACCGTAATAGAAATCGGTCCCGGACATGTGGATCAGTTTCTGAGACTGTTCCGTGATGGCCCGCACGACATGCGGATGACAATGGCCCGTGGTACAGACGGCGATCCCGGCACAGAAGTCGAGGAATTGATTTCCATCAACATCTGTAATCCAGCAGCCGTCTCCCGAATCCACGACCAGCGGATAATCACGTGTTGAAGAAGGAGAAAGCTGGCGTTCCTGCTCGGCAATCATCCGGGCCGCATTCGGGCCGGGGATGGGCGAGTTTAGAATTGGCCGACGCATGGAACACCTCTCACTTCATTCAATTCGCGATTAACGTAGCTAGCCAGGCATGGATCTTTTCTCTGTTCGGGATTTGTTCACAGGCCCGGATGCCCAACACAGGCACCAAACGCGTGCTTTCCAACCCTCGACTCATCTGTAACCGTCTCAGTGTTGCCGGAGTCGTTATAAACTCCTACCCTGACTGCGGCTGGCCATACTCGACCGTGAATCAGCGTGTTGGACTCAGCCGAAATTGACTACCATCAGATCCAGATCGGACTCTGTGGGCACCAATTTTCGGCTGTATCGAAATTGTAGCGCCGGCGGTCAGGGTGGCATCAACCCGATCAACGGATTTCGATTCGCCCCGCCTGCCAGACGCGATCAAGTCACGAGCGGATTGCCGCAACATATAGTCAGCATCAGAGGTTCCGTCATCAGCTGGAGATTCCCTCCAGATGCTGGCGGGGCCGGAGACAAACGATGAATTTCGTCCTGTTGGGAACTGGTCACGAGACTGTCCCGTTAGTTAAGGCCCTCACCCAGACGACCGAGCATCGCCTCGTGGCATTCGTCGCTGATGATGACTTAGCCGCCAGAGTCATGGCCGTCGCTCCTACTGCGCGCCGACTTGGAAGCGCCTCGGAAGCCTTGAATGTCCGCGATCTCGAGGCGGTCATCGTGGATTCCAGTGATGCGGAAACGTTGGAAATTGCGAAGCAACTGGCCGCGAATTCCGTCGCGCTGTTGCTGCCGCCACGTGCGGCGCATGGGATTGAGTTCATCTATCAACTCGGCTTGATCCGCGATGAGCAGCCTGACGTATTTCGCCTCTACCCCATTCGTCCCTGGCGCTTGCATCCGCTCGTTCTTCGTCTCCAAAAGTCATTGAACGACCATGAGTTGGGTCGCATTCACCAATTGCAATGGGAACGTGAAGAACATGTCGACGGGCTCGCATCACAGCCGGCACTATTGTCCAAATCGCGGGTCGAAGGGGCCTTGCTGGCCGATGTTGATTTGCTGAAATTTCTGGCCGGAGAATTCGACCAAGTCACGGCGTTGCAAACCGGAGAGCCCGAGCAGGGTATCGTGCAGGCGTCGCTAACTTTGAATGGCCCGGAATCGTCTCCGACTCAATGGTCGTGCCGCGGTACCCACGCGGCTTCAAGTTGGCGATTAACAGTGACCGGCAGCGCGGGACAGATTGTTCTGAGCGGCGGTGAAGATCGCGGTACATTGACTTGGTCGACAGGGCAACCCGACGCTGGCAGCGTCGGCCACGAGACCGTGTCCTTCGACTACGGTCCGGCGGTGCTGCAAGAATTCCTGGACGGAATCGCGACCACCGCAGCGACCAGCTTCTGGGCCGACGACCTCAATCGGATCTTTGATCTTCTCGAAGGAGTCCACCGCAGCTTGCGACGGAAGCGGACCGTCGAACTCTATTTTGATACGCCCTCGGAACGGAGCAATTTCAAAACCCAGATGACGGCGGTCGGCTGCGGAGTCTTGTTGCTGACGTTACTCGCCATCCTGGGAGGCTTGGGTGTCGGGATCGTGGCTCACCAATTCGAATTGATGAATCCGACGAGCCGCTGGCCATCGACTATCATGCAAATTGTGCGTGTCTTGGTATTCGCACCGTTGTTCATATTCTTGTTCCTGCAGGCCGGTATCTTTTTGTCGAAACCATCAGCTGGCACAAAGCCGAAGTGATAATTTGGACTGACAGGTCCCTTCTGAAAGCGCAAATTGACTGCCGCGACTCCACTCGCCTTGATTCCTGCGAACACTGCCGTGTTGACACTGCGTGGAGTCCGTACGCAGAACCTCAAGGGCATCGACGTCGATATCCCCGCCAACTCGCTGGTCGTCATCACCGGTGTCAGTGGCGCGGGCAAGACTAGCCTCGCCATCGAGACCCTCGCTGCGGAAGGCCAGCGACGATTCATGGAAACTTTTCCGGCGTCGGCACGACGGTTTCTCGAGCGTCTGGAACGCCCGGATGCCGAAGAGATCGGTCCCCTGCCGCCTCCGATCATTTTACGACGCAGCCACGGTCGTCCCAGCCGTCGAGCAACTGCATCGACGTTGTCCGAAGTCCATCAGACTCTGCAGCAGCTCTATGCCGAAGCTGGCGAGACCATTTGCCCCGATTGTAAGTTACCGGTCGTTGCTCACTCAGCGATTTCCGTTGCTCAAAAGATCGCGACATTGCCGACCGGCTGGCGGTTTCAAATCGGCTTTTCCCGCCCCTTGTTGCCTAATGAAGTTCCTGACGTCGTGGCATCGGAATTGATGGAAGCAGGCTTTCAGCGAGTCATCGTGGCGGGACAAACACAGACCCTAAAAATCCCGCTGCCACTCGATTGGCCGCAGGCTAGTGAATGGTCAGTTGTTGTCGATCGACTGCAGACGGGAAAACTCACGGACGACCGGCTACGTGATAGCCTCGAGCAGGCATTGCAGCGTGGCTCAGGCGCCTGCTTCGTGATCATCCATGACGGTATTGAATCGCTGGGCCAGTCAGTCACGGTGGATGGCACCGAGTGCCGGCAAGTGTGGTTCTACACTCGCATGATCTGTGCCGGCTGCCGTCGCGAATTTCCCGTTCCCAGTCCGAGGTTATTCTCATTTCATTCACCGCAGGGAGCCTGTCCGCAGTGCCAGGGTGCGGGAGAAGTCGCAGATCGCCCCTGTCCGCAGTGTCACGGGAACCGCTTGAATTCATTCGCGCTGGCCGTCCATTACGGTGGCCTCCATCTGGGTCAACTGCTGGCGCTGACGGTGACGCAACTTCAGGAGAATTGCGTGGCGTGGTTGGCCGATTATTCGAATCGCTGCCTGGAACTGGCGCGACCGTGGCTCGCCCAATTACAGGAACGATTGACGCTCCTGGAACGTCTGGGCTTAAGCTACCTGCAACTGAATCGTTGCGGGCGTTCGCTGTCCAGCGGCGAGACGCAGCGTCTGGCACTGGCCGCCACATTGTCCGTGCGACTGGTCGAGGCACTCTATGTGCTGGACGAACCGGCTGCTGGACTGCATCCGCGAGAGATCGACCAACTCATTGAAATCCTGCGCGAACTCCAACAGCGTCGCAACAGTGTCGTCGTTGTCGAGCATTCGGCCAGCCTGATTCGCAACGCCGATGCGGTGATTGATCTCGGTCCGGGAGCCGGTCCTGATGGCGGACAACGGATCCATCAGGGAACACCTCAAACTCTGCTGGAGTGCGTCGAGTCGACAACGGCCGCTTATTTATCCGGTCGAACCTCAATCCTACGCCGCGCGAAGCGCCGCCCCACCAGTTGGTTGAACCTGCGAGGGGTTGAGAATCGCACGCTGCACAATGGCACAATGGAGTTTCCGTTGGGCACGTTGTGTGCAGTGACCGGAATCAGCGGCAGCGGCAAGAGTTCTTTGGTAAGAGACACACTGTTTCCTGCCGTGTCCAAGGCACTCGGGCAGCCGATCGCAGAGGAGGTGAACGGCTCAGTTCAAGAGCTTGAAGGTGTCGAGGCGCTGCAGGCCGTGACTTACGTTGATCAATCTCCCCCGGAGAAATCGGGCCGCAGCAACGTCGCCACGGCCAGCGGGATGTGGGCCGAAATGCGCACCATCCTGGCGGCAACCTCTGAGGCCAAGATCCGCCAATTCACGGCCGGCACTTTCAGCTTTCACAATGCCCGTGGTGGTCGCTGTACCACTTGTGAGGGGTTGGGAACACTCGCCGTCGACCTGCAGTTTCTTGCTGACCTGCAGGTGACTTGTCCCGACTGTCATGGTACCCGTTTCCAGCGCGAGGTTCTGGAAGTGAAGTATCGAGGCTTAAGTGTTGCTGACATCCTGAAGTTGACCGTTAGTCAGGCGCTCCCGTTTTTCCGGGGTAAGTCGCGATTGCAGCGCCGGCTGAAAGCGCTAAAGGATGTCGGTCTGAATTATCTGCAGCTTGGCCAGCCGATTTATTCATTGTCCGGCGGCGAGACTCAACGCTTGCAACTGGCCACACAAATGACCGGCCGCGCGGTCGGTGCCACGCTGTTTCTTCTGGATGAACCCGCGCGGGGACTGCATCCGGCTGAGATCCAGGGGCTGGTGAATTGGTTCGACGATTTACTGAACGAGGGGCATTCGTTGATTGTGATTGAACATCGCCCCGAATTGATTGCAGTGTGTGATCATGTCGTGGAGATGCACAAACCTGTAGCCTGACTCTCCGAGTCGGGACGATGACCACCGCCCCGTAGGATGGCCGCCCCGGCGGTCTTCGCTTTTTTTACGCTTGCCCAAGATCGCATGGCCACAATAATGAGCCACGAGACCAACAATGCGACGGCCGGGGCGGCCATCCTACAAATCACAAGGAATACGACATGCTGGGCGATTTGGTAGCAGAAGCATCAGGTCAGATGTCCGGAGTCCGTGTCCTTCCGTTGTCCGACAAAGGTGAGATCCGTACCGAAAGTTCGTTTGTGGGAAGCGGGCATCTGCTGGGTGTTCCCATTGTGGATGTGGGGACTTTCGTGCAGACGCTACGCAGTGACGGTGTGCTGGAGGTTGATGAAGGGAACGTGTTAATAACCGGTCCCAACGGCGAAAGGGCGCACCTCAGTGGTTTTGCGCTGGGCAAGCCACTGGGCACCGGGAACTCGGCCCATTTTGCGTCCTGCGGAATCATGCGGACGACAGCTCCGCATTGGAAGCGTCTCAATGAGGTCGCCATTGTTTCCGAGTATGACGTGGATGCCCATGGCAAATTCACTGTCCGCGCGTGGGAATGGAAATGATCGGTGTAGAAGAAGTCGTGAGACTTCTTGTATTTGAGTTTCAAGAAAGAATTCTTACGAATTCTTCTACAGGATTCACTTGGAAACGACCGCCTATCACGAATCAGGACACGCCTTGGTCGCCATCATGCTGGGGGCCAAGGTGCGATCCATGACCATCGATCCCGATCGCGATGATGGGCCGGAGCGGTATGGTGATACTCAGATACGCTGGCGGAAGTCGCGGTATTCGGCTCGTCAATTGGCTGAGAATGCCGTGCAGGTGTGTCTGGCGGGTCCGGTCGCCGAAATGGTTTACACGGGCGATCCGTATCACCCGGGATTGATCCCGGAATGGGCCGCCGACTGGCAGGCCGCTTGGATTGCGGCAGAACCATTGCATGCCGATGAGCGGCAACGCCTGGCCTACTTGGAACAGGTTTCGATCGCCCTGTTTCGCCAGTTGAAACGCGACGAGATCTGGGCTGCCTTGGCGGCACTCGCCGATCATTTGCTCGCGCATGAGACGCTGGAAGCAGAGGAGATTGAAGATATTGTCGGTGATTGGTTACCGTGAATCACGGTTTCAAGATCTCACGACGTAAGGCTTCGATCAAACGGACGCACTCGGATTTGAGATTGGGGAGCAAAAGCTTGGCGGTGTCCCAATGGCCCGCGCGGCAGGCGACTTCCATCGCGAATGCCACAGCGACACACGTCTCGGCATCAAAATTGGAGGCGAGCCCCTTCAGACTATGAGCCTGGCGCGTGGCCGGTTCGACTTCCTGTTTGCGAATTCCGGTCTCCAAGTCATTCAAAAGCTGACCGGAATCTTCCAGGAAGAATTGAGCCACATCCCGTAATAGTCCCTGATTGCCACCGAAACGCGCCAGCGCGCTAGTCACGTTCAAGATTGGCCTTTCTGCTCCCGATACAGCCGACGACAAAGTCGCCCCGCTGGGGAGTGCTGCAGGAGAGTCGCTGACGGCGTGGAACAAATCGAGGTCAGATTTTTTCGGTGCTTCCATTCGCTGAACGCTGCTCCGGGTATGTGGCAAAGGGATCCACGAACTTCGCGAGTGCCGGTAATCTCTCGACACACGCTCTACCAGTTTCACCAATTGATTGGCGTCGATCGGCTTGGAAATATAGCTGGTCATGCCGGCGGCCAGGCAACGTTCGCGATCGCCCCGCATCGCATGGGCTGTCATGGCAATGATAGGAACTCTCGCGAAATCTTCGCTTAGGCTGCGGATGACTGAGGTGGCCTGCAGGCCGTCCATCGTCGGCATCTGCACATCCATCAGGATGATATCATAGGGTGCTTTCTCATGAAGATCGATTGCTTCGCGGCCGTTGTGAGCAATATTCACATGATGCCCGCGACGTTCCAGAATCGCCTGGACGACTCGCTGGTTCGCCGGGGTATCCTCTGCCACGAGGATATTCAGAGATAACGGTGTCGCCGAGATTTTCTGTACCGCATCGTGACGCAACTGCGGTCCGCGCAAGGCGGTCATGATGGCATCCAGCAGCATCGACTGCGAGACCGGCTTTTCCAGGTAGGCGTTGACCGTCAAGTTCTGGCAGCGGTCCTCAAACGTGTTGCGGTCGGCAGAGGACAACATGAGGATCTTGGCCCCCCCAGCCAGTCCCCGATCCTGCAGCGTTTCGATCAGCGTGAACCCGTCGAGCACAGGCATCAGCCCGTCCACAATCAGCAGGGGATATGGGTGGCCGGCGAGCAGCGCCTGCTCAATCTGGCGCAATGCGGTTTGACCGTCTGCCACCGCGAATGGTTTCATCGACCAACTGTGCAGCGATTGTTCCAGAATCCGTCGATTCGTCGCGTTATCATCGACGATCAACACGTGCAGATCACGCAGTTCGCGAACAATGGCTTCGTCATCATTGTGAACCTCGGGCAGCACCTGACAGCGTGGCGTGCAATAGAAAGTCGTTCCTTCGCCCGGATGACTTTCGAGCCAGATTTTGCCCCCCATGCGTTCCACTAGCTCATTGCAGATGGACAATCCCAAGCCGGTCCCCGTAAAGCGGCGTGTGGTAGAAGCATCGACCTGGGTGAACGGGGCAAAGATCCGCTTTTGATCTTCAAGGGCGATGCCGATTCCCGTATCGCGCACACTGATCAGCAATTGAACTTCCGTGTCGTGGCGTGACTCGACCGAGACCCGTACCACAACCTCGCCCTGTTCGGTGAACTTGATCGAATTGCCAGCCAAATTCATCACAATCTGGCGAATTCGGCGGGCATCCCCTTCGAGACGATCGGGAACGTCGGGATGCACATCACACGCCAGTTCCAGACCCCGTTCGTGAGCCCGCAGAGAAAGGATTCGCATCGCTTCCTCGAGAGTCTGACGCATGCTGAAGGGCTGTGGATCAAGGTCGAAGCGACCCGCTTCCATCCGCGAAAAATCGAGTAAGTCGTCCAGCAATGACAGCAGCACATGGGCCGATTCGCTGGCAGTCGAGAGATAATCGCGAACTACGGGAACCAGGCCGTCTGTCGCGAGTGACAATTCCACCATCCCGATGATCGCATTCATCGGCGTCCGCAGTTCATGACTGACATTGGCCAAGAATTCGTTCTTGGTCCTGCTGGCGGCTTCCGCAGCGCGGGTGGCCTGTTTGAGGTCTTCTTCGCGACGGCGACGATGAGTGGTATCCCGCTCGATGCTGGACGTGCCAACGATTCGGCCAAAGGCGTCGTGGATAGGCGAAATAGTCATGGTGACATCAATCTTTCGGCCGTCTTTTCGACGGCGTACTGTCTCAAACTGATTGAATTGTCGACCATAGCGGGCGATATCAGCCAGCTCGGGTTCGTGGTGCCCGAATTGTTCTGGAATGAGCATGCGCGCCGACTGCCCGATCGCTTCTCGGGCGGTGTAGCCGTAGGTGGCTTCTGCACCAGCATTCCAACTGGTGATGATGCCGTCCATAGATTTGCCAATGATCGCGTCGTAAGTCGAATCAACAATCGAGGCCAGCTGCAATCGAACCGCTTCCCAACGCTCTGTTACAGCGCTGCGTTCTTCAGGGATCGCCTCGCGGATGTGGATCACATCAACAGAGCCACCACTTAACGGCAGCCGCTCCACTGCAATTTCAAAAGAGGTGCGCTGTGCCGCGCGAATCAAAGCTGTGATCGGGAACCACACGCGATGCGATAATTCCGTGGCTGGCTCTGCGACCCGTAGCATCAAACCCGTCACCTCCAGACGGTCATCTGGGGCGACGATCAAATCCACCAGCGCATTGCCAACCACATCATCAGGATTCCATCCGAACAGCTCATCGGCTTGCCGATTCCAGTCGAGAATCATTCCGCACGAATCGGTAGCGACCACCGCATGGGGTGCGGATTCGAAGATGGCGTGTAGCTTTGCGTCTCGTGAGTCCACGTGGGGCACCGCCGCCGCTGTTTGTTTTGCAACACTTCAGCCGGCCCTCTTAGAACGCCATTTCAAAGAGCTATTCGATCACGGCCCCGGCTGGCTGGTTCGGCAACACGGGACTTCTATGCTCGACATTCCGGAGAACTTCCTTGCTGCGATCAATCGCACGCTCGGTATCGTGTTCAATTTTTTGCGTCTCGAGGGTCACCGACGCCTGATTGCCGTTCTTCGCGAACGTCAACCAGCCACCCAAGACCATCAGCAGTACAACCACCGTTAAAACTAAAATGGCTCTCATGATTTACTCTCTCACGCCTTATCCGACTTCGACTGCCGCGAACCCACAGGTCGCATCGGCGATGGCTCGAAGCCGATTCAATTATGAATTCTTCCAATGCAAGAACGGCGGAGGGCAACTCGAAGGCCACCCGCCTGCCGTTATGCAGTAGTTTCTCACGACTCCGCTAGATACGGAGGCTGCGTCGTCCCGCCAGCAGAGAAATCAGGAACAGGACGATAAAGACCACAAACAAAATCTTGGCGATACCGACCGCTGTACCAGCGACGCCACCAAAGCCCAAGATTGCTGCGATCAACGCGATGACCAAAAAGGTAAGTGCCCAGCTCAACATGACAAGTCTCCTTGAAGTCTGTATGGCGATCGCCAAAGTCACTTCAGCGATCTAATGTGGTTTCATTCGTTATGCGAAATCCGACTCAGTTGTCAGATGTTGTCTTCTTGCTCGTCGCGTCGATCTCGATCTTCTTATCGCCCTGAGATTTGATTTCTAGGCCCTTATCTCCGGTCGCGGACGTCGTTTTATTGACTTCCAGATTGAAGCCAGGAGTTTGAATCTCCACGACTTTCTCTTTCTTTTCGCATCCACCGATCAGCGAGCAAATCCCCAGAGTTGCGAGGGACGTCACCGACAAAACCGCGCCCCAAGGATGCCACTTCAGCCGTCTGACCAAACTCATTATTTGCCTCATTCGGAAGGTTGCATTTGTCTCGGATGATGCAGGAACAGTAAGGCACGGATCGTGCCAAAAGCCGGAGAGCGCCTTTGGAATAGCCGTAAGCAAAGGCTCTGGAATGACTTGCAAGGAGCTAAGAATGATCCTTGCGGCGGTGGATTCGAATTCCACCCGGAATGAGACAGACTGTAAGGTCGTTAGAAGCGCAGCGCGGTAGGTTGTGAATCACCGTGTGTTCGAATTGCGACACCGGAGAATCGGATCGATTGAATCAGCCGCCCCGTGGCGGACGCTGCCAGCGTCGGCGTCCCGCAGCATTATTGGCTAGAGCCAGGCGAATTCCTGTGAATTCAATTACCCACCAAGACGCAGCGCAATGACAGGCACAAAGCGTGAAACGATGATCGAAAAAGTTGGCTCGACTGTGGGGAGTCAAGCTACGTCATCAATCGTTCTCGCCATCGATCGAAACGTTCTTATCCAATTGGATATTGAATGCCGCAATGCGATCGCGAACTTTGCCGCGGGTGATACCCAGGATCTCTGCGGCTCTCGATTGGTTACCGTCGGTGGCTTGCAACACTCGCGTAAACAGGAACCGTTCCATCATCTCGACTGTTTTTGCATAGAGATCAGTCGTGTCGGTCTGCAACTGGCTCTCGACAAATGCCCGCAGATCGGAGGCCGGCAGCCCATCGCTGACAATCGTCGCCGTCTGTCCTCCGGCGCCTCCACGAACTTCGGGCGGCAGGAACTCGGGGACGATGACCGTTCCCGTCGTCTGTAGCACGGTCTGCCGCATCACGCTTTGCAGTTCGCGAACATTGCCGGGCCACGAATAGCGACTGAGAACTTCGAGGGCCTCGGGCGAAATCCCTTCAATTTCCGGCTTATCCAAGTCACGTGCGGCGCGCGACAAATAGTGCTGCAGCAGCAGGGGAACATCTTCCGAACGCTTGCGCAGCGGCGGCAGATTGATCGTGACTCCATTTAAGCGGTAGAGCAGATCTGAGCGAAATTCGCCCTCTTCCACCATTGATTCCAGATCACGGTTCGTCGCGGCGATCAGTCGCACGTCGGTCTGAATCGTCTCATTTCCACCAACTCGTTCAAACCGCTGTTCCTGCAGCAACCGCAACACTTTGCTTTGCACCAGCGGCGACATATCGCCAACTTCATCGAGAAACAGCGTGCCTCCGCTGCATTGTTCGAACTTGCCGACCCGGCGCCGTTCCGCACCCGTAAACGACCCTTTTTCGTGACCGAACAGTTCGCTTTCCAGTAATGTGTCCGATAGAGCGGCACAGTTGACTGCCATGAAGGGCTGCTCGCGACGTGAGCTGTGCTGGTATAGAGCTCGCGCCACCAATTCCTTACCGGTTCCGCTTTCACCGCGAATCAACACCGTGACGTTCTGCCGCGAAACCCGGCCAATCGATTTGAAAACTTCCAGCATCTGCGACCCGCGACCGACAAACATGTCGCCTTCGGTCGTCGGGGCATCGGTGATCGGAATCGCGACCGGCACATTCATCAGGCGCCGTGTTTCCAACGCCTTGATCACCAACGTTTTCAACTGCGGCAGATCGAGCGGCTTGGCGACGTAATCGTACGCGCCCAACTGCATTGCTTCGATGGTCGTCTCGCTGCCAGCCTCGGAGGTGATGAAGATCACAGGCAACCGGCGATCGAGCGCCTGCACCTGTTTGAAAACTTCCAATCCGGACATGCCGGGCAGCATGATATCCAGGAGGACAACGTCCGGACGTTCGGAGGCAACCGTCGCGAGCGCCTCTTCGGCACTCCGTGCGGTCAGAACTTCGGCGTCGTCAACCAGAGTCTTCTGAACCATGTGCAGCACGGTTCGGTCGTCGTCAACAACTAAGACTTTCTGCATCTTGACTGATCCTGAAGTAGATTCCGCTCGGTCACTCACTGCTCAGCCCCGATTCTCCGAGTACTCTGCCTCGAATTTGAAAAATATGATGCCAAAAGTTCGTAGAACGGATGGTAATCGTCCGTGATATCATCGCAAGTGAATCACAGGGAAACAATCTCATCTCGATAATGCAACCGAGTCAGGTGATCGCGTCAGAAGGACGCTTTGTCACCAGAACCAAAGATGGTGCATGGTTTTACCTCAAATCCGCGCCGAAATCAAAACCACGCGGTATCAATCCTGCCGGAATCCCGTTATGTAGCCACGTTCACCAGAACGTGGGCGATTTACAGTGGATTCTCACGCTCTGACAAGCGTGACTACAGCACAGTAATTCTCAAAACCTTGTGGCCTTCTGTTCAAGTCATCTGGAACAGAAGGCCACAAAGGACACGAAGTGCTGCAAAAGTTGACTTCCTTGTACTGCTGGAGTCAGACGCTTTTACGGTGCTGACAGTCTGAAAGTCTATCCAACGGTGGGCAGGATTGTACGGCGTGCTACAGAACCGGGTCTTCGAAGTCGATCGTCGCCAGTCCATTCGCCGCGAACAATTCATCGAGATCACCGTTAGAATCCAAACGGATCACCGCCGCACTGGAGCCTCCCTCGTCATTGGTACGAGCTGTTCCCGCAACCACAATGTTATTGGATGTTGGATCCACTGCGACAGCCTGTGCCACGTCCGCTCCGTCTCCAGTCAGATCAATCGGCATCAAGACTTGCCCATTGACCCCGAACCCCGGATCAATCGATCCGTTGGGTGTCAGGCGGACCACTCCATAATCGTAATTTCCGGTGTCGGTCAACTGCACAAATCCGGCCAGCACCAGGCGCCCATCCGCTTGCGGTGCAATGGCGAAGGCTTCGTCGTCACCGACGCCGCCCAAATCGAAGCCGGCCGTCTGCCGACCATCCTTGCTGAATGTCTTGTCGAGGTTGCCGTTACTCGTCAATCTCACCGCGGCGAAATCAAAATTGCCGTCAGAGTCGACTTGAGCAAAGCCCCCCATCACGATATCGGTCCCCTGCAGAGCGACCGAGGTCGCTCCGTCGTCACGGGCACCACCGAGATTGAACGCCACCGTTCGCTTACCCGACCCGGCAAACGATTTGTCCATATCACCCTTTGCGGTTACGCGAGCGATAGCGAAATCATAGTTACCGGAACGACTCACTTCCGCACTACCGGCAACAACAATAGCGCCATTCGGCTGCACGACAAGTCCAGTAACCTCATCGCGACGTGAACCGCCGTTGTTGAAGGCAATCGTCTTCAATCCGTCGCCACTGAATGCGGCGTCCAGCACGCCGTCCGAGGTCAGCCGGGCGATGGCGAAATCCGTATCGCCTGAGAAACTCCGCGTGGCCGTTCCCCCGAGGACAATCTTGCCATCCGGCGCAAGGGCAACCCCGGCAGACCGATCTTCGCTGGTGGCTCCCAAATGGAAGTCAATCGTCGCCTTCCCATCAGTGCCAAAAGAGGTGTCGAGTGACCCATCAAAATTCAGCCGGGTCACGGCAAAATCATAGTCGCCACTGAGACTCGCCTGCGCATATCCACCGACGAGGATTTTGCCATCATCCTGAATCGCCACGCTGTTCGCGACATCCTCGCCCCCGTCTGATCCCAGCAGATTGAAGGGAACCAACACCTGGCCATCATCGCTGAAAGTCGTGTCGGGCGTTCCATCCACGTTCAGCCGGGCAATTGCAAAGTCGGAATTTCCGTTTGCCAGATCGGTCGACGAGCCAATGACCAGCGTCTTACCATCGGGTTGAATTATGGTCGCCAGACCAGCTGTAGCCGACAGAAAGCAACGAATTTCCAAGTCTTCAATCTGAACCCGGGGCCGATAAGCGGTACGTTTCCGCGGCTTGGGGGACTTGTTGAACAGGGGATCGAAAACAGCAACGCAACGGCGGACCAGCGAGTCAATTGCCATCACCAATACCTTCTTCTATCGCTATGGCTGGAGATTCCAAACAGGCACATCCGAGTCCTATTCGTCAATCTCGCAGCGAGAACCACCACGCTCCGGACGGAACGGGGGCGCAAAATGTCGTACCCTTGGACGTATCCAACCGGCAGAACTCTCCCGCGAGTTGGCTCTTCAAGGAAGATTTTGCGAAAAAATGGG
The DNA here is from genome assembly GCA_021732415.1 of Planctomycetaceae bacterium. GTDB lineage: Bacteria > Planctomycetota > Planctomycetia > Planctomycetales > Planctomycetaceae > JAKFVC01. The sequence goes on along the minus strand of JAKFVC010000049.1, from coordinate 2,797 downwards.
AACCAGTGGGGCAACCCCATTGTGGAAAGCCACGGCACTGGATTCAGCCAAAATGTTACGAAGATTGATCTCACGCCAAGGCGCCAAGGCGCAAAGAATTCATCCCCTGCTTCTTTGCGCCTTGGCGCCTTTGCGTGAGATCTTATTCTTTCCTCTTCTTAAAATTAGAAGAAGATGTGCCGAGTCGGATGTTCCTCGACGTTCAATAGACCCGACTCAGAGAGTCAGGCTACAGGTTCGACTGGTGCCTCGCCCTCCCGTCAACATCAAGGAACCGACATGCGACCACCCAAATACCCAGTTCCTACCCGATTTCGAAAAATGCCCCCCGTGAGGACAGACGGCGGGTTTCACTTTTTGTAACATGTTGCGGCAAATTGACGAGTGGGTCCGCATACAATAATGCCGGGGTCGGATTGATGCCTTGCGTCCGGCCCTGATGAGTTCGCTACCCTGAAGGCGTGTCACCGGAGAATCGCGATGAAGTTTAGGTTTCCCATCGTCATCATTGACGAGGATTTCCGTTCTGAGAACACGTCGGGATTGGGAATTCGGGCACTGGCCGCCGCCATGGAAGTGGAAGGCGTGGAAGTGCTGGGAGTCACCAGTTACGGCGATCTGTCCAGTTTCGCCCAACAGCAAAGCCGCGCCTCGGCATTCATCCTCTCCATCGACGACGAGGAATTCACCCCCGGACCAGAGAATGATCCGGCCATCATCAACATCCGCGCCTTTATCAAAGAGATCCGCTTCAAGAACTCGGAAATCCCGATCTATCTCTACGGTGAAACCCGCACCTCGCACCATATCCCGAACGATATTCTGCGCGAGCTGCACGGCTTCATCCATATGTTTGAGGACACGCCGGAGTTCGTAGCCCGCCACATCATCCGCGAGGCTAAAGCCTACACTGACAGCTTGGCTCCGCCGTTCTTCCGCGCCCTGGTTCACTACGCGCAAGATGGTTCCTACTCGTGGCATTGCCCGGGTCACTCGGGCGGCGTGGCGTTCTTGAAAAGTCCGGTCGGCCAGATGTTTCATCAGTTCTTCGGCGAGAACATGCTGCGGGCGGACGTCTGCAATGCGGTCGAAGAACTGGGACAACTGCTCGATCACACCGGCCCGGTCTTCGCTTCCGAGCGTAACGCAGCACGGATCTTCAACGCCGATCATTGCTTCTTCGTGACCAACGGCACGTCGACCTCCAACAAGATGGTCTGGCACTCCACCGTCGCGTCGGGCGATGTCGTGGTCGTCGACCGCAACTGTCACAAGTCGATCCTGCACTCCATCATCATGACGGGTGCAGTCCCTGTCTTTCTCACGCCGACTCGCAACCACTTGGGTCTGATTGGTCCGATCCCATTGGACGAATTCAAACCCGAAAACATTCAGAAGAAGATCGAAGCCAACCCGTTCGCCCGCGAGGCCCTCGCCAAACACCCGGGCCGCAAGCCGCGGATTCTGACCATCACGCAAAGCACGTACGACGGCATCATCTACAACGTCGAGACCTTGAAGGGCTTGCTCGACGGCAAGATCGGCACACTCCACTTCGATGAAGCCTGGTTGCCGCACGCGACGTTCCACGAGTTCTACAAAGACATGCACGCGATCGGCAAAGATCGACCGCGGACCAAAGAAACGGTCATCTTCGCGACGCACTCGACGCACAAGCTGCTGGCCGGAATTTCGCAGGCATCCCAGATTCTGGTGAGCGAGTCCGAGACGCAAAAGCTCGACCGCCACATCTTCAATGAAGCCTACCTGATGCACACGTCGACCTCGCCACAGTACGCGATTATTGCGTCGTGCGACGTCGCCGCAGCGATGATGGAGCCACCCGGCGGCACGGCACTCGTCGAGGAATCGATCCTGGAGGCCCTCAACTTCCGCCGCGCGATGCGCAAGGTGGAAGTCGAATGGGGCAAGGACTGGTGGTTCAAAGTCTGGGGACCGGAAAAACTAGCCGACGACGGCATCGGCGAGCGTGAAGACTGGATGTTGAAGGCCAATGCCAAGTGGCACGGCTTCGGCAACCTGGCTCCCGGCTTCAACATGCTCGACCCGATCAAGGCCACCGTAATCACCCCGGGTCTGGATGTTTCGGGCAAGTTCGCCAAGACCGGCATCCCGGCCTCAATCGTGACCCGCTACCTCGTCGAACACGGAATTATCGTCGAAAAGACTGGCCTATATTCGTTCTTCATCATGTTCACGATCGGCATCACCAAGGGCCGCTGGAACACTCTGGTCAGTGCCTTACAGCAATTCAAGGACGACTACGACAAGAACCAGCCGATGTGGCGTATCCTGCCGGAATTCTGTCAGCAATACCCGCGATACGAAGGCATCGGTCTGAAGGATCTGTGCCAACAGATCCATGACACCTATAAGTCGAACGACGTCGCCCGCGTGACCACCGAAATGTATCTATCGGTCATGCAACCGGCGATGAAGCCGTCCGATGCATTTGCGATGATGGCGCATCGCGAAATCGATCGCGTCGAGATTGATCAGCTCGAAGGCCGTGCGACAGCCGTACTGCTGACACCATATCCGCCTGGAATCCCCTTGCTGATCCCGGGCGAACGGTTCAACAAGACGATTGTCGAGTACCTGAAATTCGCCAGGATGTTCAACGAACGCTTCCCGGGATTTGATACCGATATCCACGGCCTGGTTGAGGAAAGCGTGGCTGGCAAAAAACGTTACTACGTCGACTGTGTGCGGCCGAATAGTTTGCTGCGGATGGAGACGTAGGACAGCGAGTATCTTTGCAAAGAGGGAGCGCAGC
>JAKFVC010000097.1 GCA_021732415.1 Planctomycetaceae bacterium | reverse complement strand
ACCCCCAGCCCCTCTCCCCGGAGTACCAGGGCGAGGGGAGCTAAATCATCGCAATGGCAACACTGAAGCTTCGACATGAGGTCACTTCAACACGAAAAACGCAGGGACCGCGTCATCCGCGCACCACTGCTAGTTGCGGGTAGCTTGTTGATTGCCGCATCCGTCCTGGCAGATCCTCTCTTCGACACATGGCATGGGCTGGGAGTCCGGCACGCCGTCCTGCTGGCTGCCGGATTTGGAATATTGTTCCTTGGAGTACGCGTATCTCTCGCCACCGTAGCCAAGTTGAATCTGGCCCTGTTTGCCGCCGTGTCAGTGATCGTTGCAGTCGATATGGCGATTCGGTTGACGTGTCCGATCCCTCCGGTGGGTGCTGGTGAATGGGCGGGAACTCCGGGCACCTCAGTTCAACTGATCTCGGCCCCAGACAAGTTTCAGGCCACCCACCGTTATAACGCGATCGGATTCCGTGGGCCGGAGGTCTCGCCAACACGTACCACAGGTCGGCGAATCATCTGCATCGGTGATTCCTGGACCGAAGGTATCGGCGCCACTGAGGAGCAGACCTGGCCAGCGGTTGTCCAGAAAGAACTGTCGACCCAGGATTGTGAAGTCATCAATCTCGGCGACAGCGGTTCTTCCCCTGACCGCTATCTGGAAATCCTCACCCAGGTTGGCATCCCGTTAGCGCCAACACACGCTATCGTCTGCCTGATTCCCAGCGATCTGATGGACGGCCCCATTGTCCCCACGGGTTTGACCGTCCGAACGCAGATCCATGACGCCTTTCGTGCTCGAGGCGACGGCCTGAAGAATGGTGCGGCACGTCTGCTATCGGGTTGGACCTACCTGTGGGATCGATCGCGCGGTCGCTGGAGCACTCGTCGAGGCCGCTTCTGGGAGCAATGGGATCAGCGCCGCGATCTCTCCATGATTGATCTCGTGATGTGTCGCGAGCGGGTCTCGCGCCATCGAGCCCGCGAACTGGTTGAGCAGCGGCTGGCGACGATTTCGCCAGCTTGCATCGAGGCCGCGCGCAAGGGCGAGTTCAACGGGGCCCGCATCGTGCTGGAAGTGGTCGTGCCCCATGCGTCATTTGCGGCACGCGTGCAGGACATGGGGATCGCGGCGGATGACTTGTCGTCGGCGACTCGCGCCTGGATCCAATCTTACGCCGAGCACTGCCGCAACCAGCAGATCGTGCCCCTGATCGTGCTCTTTCCCGAAGCCGGTCTAGTCAGCGACGCACCGGTTGGACCCGCCGATGATGTCCATCTGGCAAATCGTCCGCTCATGACGCAGGACAACTCCATCAGCAAACTGCTTGCGAGCATTTGCCGGGAAGTCGACGTGAAGTTCCTCGATTGCACGCCGGCCCTAAGGGCGTATCAAGGAGGCGAACCGTTGTTCCTGAGATACGACGGCCACCCGACAGCGCGGGCTTATGACATCGCAGGTCGGTCTATCGCAGGGTTTCTCAAGTAGCCTTCACCATCCACGATGAAAATTACTTCGATATCCCGCGCTTGATCTGGTCTGGCGGCGTCGGCTCGACCTTGGCCAATTCGGTGAGGAAGTCTTCGCTCAGACCGGCCTCGAGACGGGGTTCGCGGTGAAACGTCTTCCCCTTGGATTTCTCGGGCTTCAGCGGGAAATGCAGATGCGAGACGTATGCGTCCCAATCGGACTGCTCGGGCGGTTTCAGCTTGCGAAGCCAATCGATACCAAACCGCACATGTTCGATTTCGTCGCGGTGGATGACGCGCATCAGGGCGGCACTGCGAGGGTCTCCCGCGATGTCGAAGTATTCGGCGAACTCCAGCGTATGGTCGAGATTGCCCCCTTCAAACGTGAGTGGCAGGCCGGCGAGATAGTCGAGGACTGACGTAAAGGCTTGCGCCTTGTCCCAGAAGTAGCCGTTGACCGGGACGGCTCCAAACTGCAGGCCCAGCACCGCGGCTCGTTCGATGTGCATGCGCGTGTGACGTTGTTCGTCGGCCATGACCTGGGCCATCCCCAGGCGGAATTCCGGCGGAGCATCCGGGAAGGCACACAGCGTGAAGGCCATGACTTCTAAGGCCTGGAGTTCGTGATTGGCCATAATGTGGTGTGCGAGAGCCCGTTTCGCCGGATCACGAAAGGTCTTCGGCAGAGGCATCGGCGGGGCTTGTTTGCGGCCCGCAAAGCGTAGGTTGTCTGGGCGGCTGGGGGCCTCGATTCGCCACGGAGTGCCGGGGGCCGCGTCTGTTGCCGGCGGGTCGAGTGGCAGGAGTTTCTCGGCGATTGTTGGGGATTGGAGGATGCGTTCGGCAAATGCTCTTAGTTCCATGATGGTCCCCACCTCCTTCCCATCGAATCCACTTCGTGAATGTTGTCGGCTGGACGTCCGACCCAGCGTGTTTATTGCGGACTTTCGTCGTCGAACGGCTCTGGGGTCTTGGGGCGGCCGGCGACGCAGGCAGCGACGGTCAGGTCTCCTGTGACATTCAGCACCGTCCGGCACATGTCGAGAATACGGTCGATTCCCAGAATGATCCCGATCCCAGTTCCCGGGACGCCGACTGTCTGCATCACGACGACGATCATCGGCAGCGAGCCGCCGGGGACTCCCGCGGTCCCAATCCCGGCAAGGATCGACATCAACACCACCATGATTTGCTGCGTCATGGTCAATTCTACGTGAAATACCTGGGCGAGAAAGAGCACGACGACCCCCTCGTAGAGAGCCGTTCCGTTTTGGTTGCCGGTGGCTCCGATCGTCAGCACAAATCGGGCTTCCTCGTCGGGGAGCAGCAGTTCTTCACGGGCGACTCTTAAGGCGGTGGGCAGACTGGCGTTGGATGACGAAGTGCCGAACGCCGTCCAGATGACTTCCGAGATCTGTGCGAAAAACTTAAGCGGTGAGCGGCCAGTCACCCACCAAAGCAGTGCGGGATAGACGACAAACATCTGCAAACCCAGCCCCAGTAGAACCGTTCCGAAGAAGCCCAGCAAGGGCGGCAGGATGGACAGGCCTAGCTGCGATGTGAGGCTGAAGACCAGGCACGCGACCGCGATGGGGGCGATGCGCATAGCCCAGCCGATGATCACCATTGATACTGCCTGCAGGCCTTCCAGCCAGCCCACCAGGACCTCGGAATTTTCGGGCACGCGGGTCAGTGCGAGGCCGAACATGAGCGAGAAAAACATCACCGATAACATTCCGCCGCCAGGCGAACTGCCGTCGAGGGCTCCGACCATTTCCTGGATTGGATTCATCGGGATGATGTCCAGCAGGATGACATCGATGGTCTTCGCCTGCTTGGCTTTCGTCACATTCTGGCTGGCCGCGTCACTGTATTTGGCGCTCAGCTCTACTTGTTTTACGACCGACAGCCAGCGCCCCGGCTGCAACGCATTCGTCAGTCCCACGCCCAGCAGGACCGCACAGGACGACAACAGCGCGGTGAAAAGCAGCGTCTTCAGTCCGACTCGCCCCAGCCGGCCCCAGTCTTTCATTCCGGAGACCCCCAAGGCGAGTGCCGAGAACACTAGGGGAATCACGACCATGAAGACCAGCCGCAGGAAGATTTTACCGACGACGTTGGCAATGGAGGCTGCGGTCGTGATTGCAGCCAGGTATTGCTGAGCCTCTGGTGAGCCCTTCGATTGCAGATACAGACTGAAGGCATTGGCGCTCAGACCGAGAGTGCCCCCGATCAGTAATCCGATCAAGATCTTCACATGGAGAGGAATCGTGCGGCGAACCGTCATTTTGTCGTGTCCAAAATAATCACACAGTCGTGGGCGAGATGTTGCGCAATGTATCGCATCATCGGAGGAAACAGTAGGCGTTCGATGTCTATCCTACGACGAAGAATCCCCGGGCTTACGCCGCCGCGCTCACCTGGATTCACGCGCGTTTCTTGGAACACGACTGTGTCACACCTTGACCCGATGGACGACACGCACCAGAATTCCCTAGCTGGCAACAATCCGCACACGGAACGCGCGGTCTGCCGGTCGCACCCACTCAACCGAGATCAGTACATCTTTTCTGGGGAGACTTCCGGCATGGCCGCCAAGAAATCGAAGACCTCGTCCAATTCCCCGCCCCCTCCTCCGCCTCCGTTTTCTCCTGTCCAGGAGCCGCAGACGATTGGTGGCTACCTGATTCAACGGTTGCAGGATCATGGCCTGAAGCATGTCTTCGGCATCCCTGGCGACTTCGTCCTGCAGTTCTATGGGATGCTGCAGGACAGCCCGATTGAAGTCATCGGGGCGACTCGCGAAGACTGTGCGGGATACGCTGCTGATGCCTACGCCCGCGTCCGTGGGTTGGGGGCCTGTTGCGTGACTTACTGTGTCGGCGGCTTGAGTCTCGTCAATTCCATTGCGGGGGCATATGCCGAAAAATCGCCGGTGGTGGTGATCAGTGGCGCCCCGGGGATGGAAGAACGCCGTAACAATCCGCTGCTGCATCACAAGGTGCGCGACTTCAATACGCAGCGTGAAGTCTTCGAGAAGATTACCGTCGCGAATGCCTCGCTGGATGATCCGCTGACCGCCTTCCGTGAGATTGATCGGTGCCTGGCTGCGGCACTGCGTTACAAGCGGCCGGTTTACATGGAGATCCCCCGCGACCGCGTGCAGGCGAAAGCCGTTTATCCGCATCAGCCCGCGACGGAAGAACTCGTCAGCGATGCGGCAGTGTTGAAGGAAGCGCTCGCCGAAGCCAAGGAGATGATCAATTCGAGCCGCCGCCCGGTGATCATTGCGGGCGTCGAAATGCACCGGTTTGGACTCGGAAATGAAGTCGTCAAGCTGGCCGAACAAGCCGGCATTCCGATGTGTTCCACGCTCCTGGGGAAATCGGTCGTCAGCGAAAGGCATCCGCTCTACCTGGGTGTTTATGAAGGTGCGATGGGGCGTGAGCACGTCCGCAAATATGTCGAAGAGAGCGACTGCGTGATCTTGCTCGGCGCGTTTATGACCGACATCAACCTCGGCATTTTTACGGCCAATCTCGATCCGGGGAAGTGCCTCTATGTTACGAGCGAGCAATTGCGGATCCGGCATCATCACTATCATGACGTGCTGCTGGAAGATTTTATAAAGGGGCTGTTGAAAGCCCAGTTGAAACCGCCGGCGGCCAAGTTACCCAAAAGTAAGGAAGTGGTGACGCCTTATAAAGTGAAACCCAATGCTCCGGTGACGAATAGAAGGCTCTTCGCGCGGATCAATGAGTTGCTCGATGAGAACATGGTGGTCGTTGCGGATGTCGGCGATTGCTTGTTTGGAGCGTCCGATCTGACGATTTATCGGCATACCGAGTTTATTAGTCCGGCCTACTACACGTCGATGGGTTTCTCGGTGCCGGCATCGATCGGTGCCCAATTTGGAAATCTCAATTTGCGGCCACTCGTGCTGGTGGGCGATGGGGCGTTCCAGATGACGTGCCTGGAGCTATCGACCGCGGTCCGTTATGGATTCTGCCCGATTATTCTGGTGCTCAATAACAAGGGCTACACGACCGAACGCTTCCTGCAGGAAGGTCCCTTCAACGACATTCTGAACTGGAATTACCATCGCCTGCCTGAATTCCTGGGAGGTGGCCGTGGTTTCGAAGTGCAGACAGAAGGGGAACTTGAGGACGCACTGACCGCAGCCTTGGCGAACCTGGATTCGTTCAGCCTGATTAATATCCATATGGGGAAACTCGACATCAGCCCCGCACTGGAACGTTTGGCGGAACGGTTGTCGAAGAAGATTTAGAACTCCTACAAAACATCAGACTCAGAATTTCTTCTCCGTGTTCTCCGTGTCTCCATGGTGCAAGATTCAGACGATTCACCACGGAGACACGGAGAACACGGAGAGGAAAGAAAAGAGTCGGGCTACAGCATGAGGCGCTCCATGAATCGAACACGATCATTCTCACTTTCTTTGCTCATCTTCGTCAGCACTCTCACGACAGCAGTCGCCGACGAGCAAAAGGTCACGCTCACCAGTCCTGTCCCCAATCAGGTCGTGCAGCGTGAAGGCTTCAATCCCGTGCAGGCTCACGAGCATGCCATTGGCGGGCCGGCATTGGGATTTGCGATGGTGCCGGTGAGTGGGGATCTGCCTGCGACGGAAGGGGCGGTTATTGAATACCGGGTTGTGGCCTTACCTGGAGCATTTGGTAAAGGGACTGAATGGTCGCAGTTGACGGGAAAGCACTCGGGAAAGATTTTCTCGGGTCTGGCCAAAGTCCCGGCTGGAGGCTGGTATCGCCTGGAAATTCGCAGTGTCGTAAAAGATAAGACGGTCGCTTCAGGCTCGGTGGAACCGGTGGGAGTCGGCGAAGTCTTTGTCATCGCCGGTCAGTCCTACGCCGATGGGGCGAACGACGAAATGATGAAGGTGGAAGAGCCTCAAGGGCGAGTCTCTTCTTATAGCGTGGCGAAGAAGGCCTGGGTGATTGCTCATGATCCGCAACCCAATTCGGCCGACGGCGGAACCATCTGGCCGCCGCTGGGTGATTTGCTGGTCCCGCTGCTGCGCGTGCCAGTGGGATTCGTGAATGTGGCAGTCGGAGGGACCTCATCGCGGCAATGGCTGCCCGGCGAGGCACTCTATAAGAAGCTGGCAGATGCCGGGGCCACCGTGGGGCGCTTTCGCTTTGTCCTGTGGCAACAGGGTGAATCGGATGTGATTGAGAGTGTCAACACCGAGACTTATGTTAAGAATCTCACTAAGATTCACGACGAGCTTGCCAAACACTGGGGCTTCGAACCGAAGTGGCTCCTGGCGAAATCGACGTTGCACCCCACCGTCTATAATTTTCCCGAGCGAGAGCAATCGATTCGGACGGCGATCGATCAGCTGTGGAAGCAACGCGGGTTTGGCCCTGGTCCCGATACGGACATTCTAGATGGGGAAAATCGTGGCGGCCCGAAGACGCGGCGGCACTTTTCGGGCATTGGGCAACGCCGGGCGGCTTTGATGTGGTTGACGGCGATCTGGCCGGCGTTGAATAACGATCTGGCACCGGTTATTCAGCCGGCTAAGACTGCGCCTTGATTTTGGTACGGACGCTGGCAGCGTCCGCCACGGGGGGCTTATGGCACAATGGTCACAGCTTTCGCTGCGGTCGCTCTTTGGTTTCCGGCAGTTACAGTCATTTGCACTGCGCGAATTCCGAGAGATGCTTTCTTGCTCGCCTGAAAACTGATTTGCTTGATGACCTGATTCACGTCGGCCTCGGTGGCGGCACTGGTAAACGAGATGATCAGCGAACGTCCCTTGGTTCCGCCTGAAAATGAAGCGATGGCGGTAGTGTAATCCCCGTTGACGTAGATTTTCGAACCCTTCACAAACACGCTGCCGGGGTCTTCACTGCCGACCTTCAGCACGACGCGGTTGTTCGCGACGTCTGCCGCGGCATTGCCGAGACTGATTGTCGTCCTGATCTGGGTCTTAGCGTAGTTCACGACGGTGTCGACATCGCTCACGGAACCTGCAGGATCCAATCGGAATGTCGTGTTACGGTTCACCTGCAATGCTGCGCTCGGCAAGGTGAGTTTCAACGGATCATTGATCGCCGTGATCACGAGCGAGATGGTACCGACATTGCTGTCGGAGGTGCCGTCATTCGCCTTGAAGGTAAACGAATCGGTGCCGTTATAGTTTAGCGCCGAGGTATAGGTGTAGGTCCCGGTGCTTGCGAAAGTCAACGTTCCATGTGCGGGCTGAGTGACCGCCGAGTAGGTCAGCGTGTTACCATCCGCATCGCTGCCGAGCGACGCGACGGAACCGGGGAAGGCGAGATCTTCCTGGGGGCTCGCCATGCCATCAATGACGACTGGAGCTGTCAGCAGCGCGCGATCTTCCAGGATCTCGACGCGTCTGGCGCTGGGAGTACGTGACTTGCGACGTGTGCGTCCCACAACAAGGTTTAACTTTGACGCCAGCCATTGGGGCCAGGAATTTCTCAGCATGTTGCCGACTCCTCGATGAACTGCTCTGCGTTCGAAACCAGAATCGCGAATTCGCGCCGGTGCTGATCTCGGTTTGTCGGATTTTCATCGGGGAAAGGACGGCGAGCAAGATCGCTCTCGATGCCAATTCGCCGTGGAAGGTAGATCAAGGAGAGGTTGCAGCGGATGAGTCGGATGGCCGCGGATGTGGCGAGAACGCCACGTCCTGGCAAAGAATGCATGTAGCGGAATCTCGTCAGAGTTCCGCCGCAGTCTCAACGTTTCCGGGCGGAACTCTCACGAGATTCCGCTACACAGATTGTGAACCCGAATTAAGAATGCCGATGCAGTCCAATGCCCGACAGCGGGCCATGGTCCGAAGTCGGGTTCAATTCGTCGAGGATTTCATTCAATCCCTGGAGAAACTCTTCGTCTCGGTGCTGCAAGTGGGGCAGCTTAAGTTCCACCATGGAGGAGACCGGCGTCGTGCTCGGTTCGTAAAAAATGGAGCTCGGGCAAGAATGGTCGTGGTTTTGATCGTACATGTCACAAAACTTTCTGGCTTCCCGTGTCGGGAAGCTCGCTGTGCAAACTTGATACGCGTTCGGAAATTCAAACGCTGGCCGTGTCAAATTTCACGAGCCCTACAGGCAGTCGTCGATGGTTTGAGCGCACGATCAGGCCGTCCTGCAGTGGAATCACCCAAAGCATAGGGTGAAATAATGCACTCGCGCAGCAATTGGCGACATTCTGACAAAGAAACTCTCCTGAACGGATTTCTGAACAGCCAATCAATTCCGTTTCGCTCATACATTCCTCTTGCCAATCACATCCGGTAAAATGCCAATCGCGCGCGACACGCGATCGGTTTTTCCAGAAGGATTTGAAGATCATGAAACCTGTTTGGTGCAGAGCCCTGACTGCAGCTGTTCTGGTTGTGACAACTTTAACGATCAGTATCACCGAAGCAGCCGACATCGATGCCGCGGTGAAGACGATTCTCAATGTGGGATCCGAAGGCAAGGGCAACCCCGAAGCTTCGGCGGCCTGGAAAGAACTCTCGAAAAGTCCCATCGAAGACTTACCGCGAATCCTGGCAGCCTTCGACAATGCGAATCCACTGGCTGCCAACTGGCTGCGGAGCGCCGCCGAGACCGTGGCGGCTCGCGAGTTGAAAGCCACGGGGAAACTCCCGCAGGCCGAGCTCGAAAAATTCATTGCCGCGACAGAGCATAATCCACGCGCTCGCCGGATGGCCTATGAGTGGGTCCTGCAAATTGACCCGACTGCCGCCGACCGCCTAATTCCCGGTTTGCTGAATGATCCCAGTGTCGAGTTCCGCCGCGATGCGGTAGCTCGGTTGATCGATGCTGGCACGAAGCAACTCGCCGATAATCAGAACGATGCGGCTAAGGCGACATTCGAGAAAGCCTTGAATGGAGCTCGCGATGAGGATCAGATCGAATCCATCATGAAGCCGCTCGACAAGCTCGGCGTGAAGGTGGACCTGGCTCGGCACTTTGGCTTCATCCAGGACTGGTACTTGATCGGGCCGTTCGACAACACGGGGAAAAAGGGATTTGCAGTGACGTACCCTCCCGAAACCGAGATCAAGCTGGAGGCCAAGTATGCCGGCCAGAAGGGTGAAGTCAGCTGGACGAAGCATCTCGGCGAAGACAAGTATGGCCTGGTTGATCTCAGTAAGGTCACTGCCCCCCATAAAGGCGCGGTCACTTATGCCTTGACCGAATTCGTCAGCGACAAGGACCAGACGGTCGATGTGCGTTTGGGGACGCCCAATGCTTATAAGGTGTGGGTCAACGGCAATTTGATTTTTGGCCGCGAGGAATATCACCGCGGCATGTCGATCGACCAGTACCGAATGACGGTCAACTTGAAGCAGGGAAAGAATCAGATCCTCTTGAAAGTCTGCCAGAACGAACAAACCGAAGAGTGGGCCCAACGCTGGCAATATCAACTGCGAGTCTGCGATGCCACCGGTACTGCGATCCTGTCGGAAACCCGCCCAGCCACTGTTCAGGCCGTTGCTCTCTCAACCACGGAGGGAAAATAATCATGCTGCGTTCAACCTGGAAAATCGGCGGTGTGCTGTGTGCCCTGGCCCTGTTGACGGGTGCCGACTGGCGACAGTTCCGCGGTACAGATACGTCTTCAGTGGCGAATAACGAAACTCTGCCCACGAGCTGGAGCGATAAGGAAAACATTGCCTGGAAGGTGAAGCTGCCCGGCCGGGGATTGTCTGGTCCCATCGTTGTCGGTGATCGAGTCTACATCACCGCCAGCAGCGGACATCATCAGGACCGCCTGCATGTCCTGGCATTCGATGCGGCCACCGGCGCGCAATTGTGGGAGCGTCAATTCTGGGCCACTGGAAGAACCATGTGCCACGACAAGATGGCCGTGGCGACGCCTCAGCCCGCCAGCGACGGTCAGCGGATCTTCGCGTTTTACTCCAGCAACGATCTGGCGTGCCTCGATCTCGACGGCAATTTGTTGTGGTTCCGTGGACTGACGCACGACTATCCCAATGCCAGCAACAGCCTGGGAATGTCCTCGTCGCCGGTCGTGGTGGGTGACACTGTCATTGCCCAGGTCGAGAGCGACAGCGAATCGTTTGCCGCCGGTCTGGATGTGGCCACGGGAGTGCAACGCTGGAAGGTCGATCGTCCGAAGATGTCCAATTGGACCTCGCCGTCCGTCATGCTGGGTAAGACGTCTGCAGACGATGTCGTGGTGCTGCAATCGGGGAAGGGTTTGTCCGCGTATCATCCACACACGGGCAAGCCAGTCTGGTCCTTCGATGAAGGTGCCTCGACGATCCCCTCGACCGGTGTCAGTGGTGAGTATCTGCTGGTCCCGTCCAACGGTCTGACCGCGTTGAAAGTCGACAGTACGAGCAAGAACCCACAGAAGTTGTGGAACGAAAGCAAACTGAGCCCGGGCACGCCGTCACCGGTTGTGGTCGACGGCAACGTTTATGTCCTGAATAAGGCGGGCGTCCTGACCTGTGCGTCGGTCGCCGACGGTAAGACGATCTGGCAACTGCGCGTGAACGGCAAGGGGGGCTTCTGTGCCACACCGGTCGTGGCTGGCGGCAACATCATTCTCATCAATGAAGAGGGTGGCTCAACGGTCGTGAAGCTCGGCGGAGAAAAGGGCGAGATCGTGGGCAGCGGTGAGCTGGGAGAACAGATTCTCTGCACGCCGGCCATTTCGAACGGGGCGCTCTACGTCAGAAGTCACGGGCACCTGATCAAGATTGCCAGCAAGTAATCGAACCCGATCTGAACACCTCACGACGAAACCCCATCCCGAAATCCCACGCGGCAACTCAGCGTTGCCGCGTGGGATTTTCATTTAACAAGTCAACGGCGTCAGCGCCGGATTCCCAACTCGCCAATTCCTCTCGAACTCAGGTTCCGTTTTTCGCCCGACTGAACAGCCATGTCGCAGAACCACTCGTCGCGCACTCTGAATGGACGATCAGACATGTCGGTGCAGTGACACAAAGTATATATAACAGATTTTCGCTTGACAAAGCTCCATCGACTACTGATGTTAGTAACTACGACTGCAATCTGCTTGTGTCTCGTGTTCAATCGACAATGGCCGTTGGGCAACTTCTGAATGACGGTCTTCGACATAACGACGAATGATTTCTGGGTTGTAATTGATGGCTCCGCATCTTCGTTCCAGGCGGGGCAGAACCATCTGGCAACCTCAGATAGCTAAGTGCGCACTGACTCTCACGACAATCTGAATTCCATTTCGGAGCAATGTCATTAGGCGTGTCCGCAATCGCGCGCCGACAGTTATTGTGATTCGTGTTCTATCAGAGGCAATATGAGCGGAAATGCTGCTGATCCCGCGAGGACTTCCGAATTCCCCCGATCTTGGGTGAAGCTCTGGATTGACGCGATCGTCGATTGGTTCTCACTACCGTTTGACGCCTTTATTTCGTACGCAACTCTGGACGGGGCCGAACGAGTATTTGTCCAAAGGCTTTACGAGGACTTTCGATCAAAAAAAGGTCGGAAGAATGCCCGAATTTTTCTTGATACCACCGACTTCGATGCGGCATCGGAGATCACTTACCACACATTTCGCGCGATTCGCAGGAGCCGCTGTGTCTGGCTAGTCATTCGGCCTTTCGCAATGGGCAGCAAGTACGTCCACGACGAACTATATTGGGCGCGGTATTTCAATAAACAGATTTGGGTAGTCGATGTCTCAGATTGGTATTCGAAATCGGTTGCGGCGGAGAAGCTTGTTCAGCGCGAAATCGCCCGGCGCCAGATGCATGGACTGCCAATTTCAGCTCATTGGACTAATGTCGATGCACTTAAAGGACGGTTCCACACGTTTTCCACATTATTCCCGGAAACACAGAAGCGCGTTCTAGACAATACCCCTGTGCCGCCCGGAACGATTTACGATGGCCCTCCCGCACCAGATGTGGTCAGCTCGCTCGACAAAGGGATGTCCCGAGTCACGGGCGAGCGGCTTTTGACAACTCGAATACTTGGAGTGTCGTTTTTAGTCACATTGATTACAACGTGGACCTACCTGTTCTACTCGTTCGCAGCTTCTACTCAATCACTAATCGGCACGGCTTCCCTCCAGTCCGTTGGTCCTATTGCGCCCCAAATCAACGGAACTTGGAGACGCCCATTTTATGCCTGGCATTTGGCGAGTGCTCTGAGGACATGGTCGGATGATCGAAGTCCACCCGCTGAACGGGACAAGGCTCGAGATTGGGAGTCGATTGCCAGAATTGGATCGGCTGCCTACTTGAACTGGAAGTGTGGCTACAGCTGCCCGCCGGGAAGTATTATTTGCTTCAGAGACAGGCCGTTGAGTTTTCTTAAGAGTGGTGCAGACACCACTTCCCGGCGCTACTTTCTCAGCACTCTGGTAGAGAATGAAGACGATCAACTACGGATCGAGGACCTCGCAAAGCAACATCTCACCAATATGGAAGGGACTGATGCCAGCGTTTGCCAAGCAATAGTACTTCTGCTTGGCAAATTTCCGAATCCAAGCGAAGAGATTCGAAGTCTGATTGTTTCGTCTTATTCCTCACATCTAAATGCCGGCGTTCACTCAGCGATTCGCTGGACCCTCGATAAATGGGGATTAGGCAAGGAGCGGATACAACTTGATCAAAGGTTGGCCGAGAATAGCTCACTTTCGACATTTCTTAATGCGAAAGCGGGCGATAAAAACGCGAAGCAATGGTGTGCGGTCGACCTCTCAGCGACAGGAGAGGGCAACAATCGGGAGTCTGCTCGCAATTACATCATAACATTTGCTAGAGCTCAAACAGATCATGCGCAAGCTCCTCAGGCCAACAAAGCACTAATCGCAGTGAGTACCACTGAGATTCCGTGGGCATTGTGGCGTCGTTGGTCGCCGAATTCTTCTTTGAATGCACGCTATGATCGCGAATCTCGGATTCCGGACCTCTCATTAGAACAACGGCAGAATTTGCCGGCTGAAGAGGTGTCTCCGACGGAAATTCAACAGGTTTGCGATCAGCTGTCTCAAGATTATCACGGTGTTCGCTTTCGACTTCCAAGTTTTGCCGAATGGATACTTATCAGTTTCGATCAAAGATCCCAGGCACAATCGCAATTGCAAGCCGAGTATCTTTGGGAGCCCACGGTCGCACAATTCGAATCACTGCACTTCACGTCAGGAGGAATTAGTGATGTCGAAGGTCAACGAGTTCCTGCGAGGGTTGCCGAAAAGTTTCCCAATGTATGTGGTTTCTTTGATAGTATTGGGAATGTTAGAGAAATGTGCACAGTTGGAAAGCTAGTCTGCGAAACTGGCTTGGATATTTCGGACAAACCCAATGCGTCCTCGTCAAAGGATTGGAAGACTGGAGTCTTGAAGCCGGATTTCAATGACGTGCGTGTGGGATTTCGACTGGCAGTGGAGCAGGTACCCACTCAGGCTAATTAGCTTCTGCTCGAAATGTTTGGCCCCAATTCAGCCCGAGGATAATTCACTCTTATTTATCGATGCGGAATCGGAACTCGTATCCTGCGCGCAATTTCCATTATGGATTTGTTGATGTCACGGCATTCGATCGTGGCCACGTGCCTCAATTTTTCAAAGGACACTTCTATGTTTAATCGGCGATCCCTGATTACAGCAGCGTTGGGCGCACTCACATACTCCATTGCGACTGCGAGTACAGCGTTCGCAAAGTGTAAGGTGCGGTGTCGCCCGGCATGCATTCCATGCATGCCTCCAAGTTCAACTCTGCCCGATTGTGGTGGGGACGACAAGCAGACGGTTGGGGAGCTGACAACGGCCATCGTCGAAGTATTAACGCGGCTGAAACTGATTCAGAACGACGAAGTGGTTGACGGCTTGGACCAAGATCTAAATGATTTAATCAGATTTATCGGGATACCAAAGAAGCTGGACAGGCATCCGACGGATAAAGTAACGATTATTCGTCCGGAGTTTAAGTTGTCGGCAGTTCTAGTGCGCTCTCTAACTATTCCATTGCCCGATAACTCTTTGTTGCTTGATGGAAGTGAGCTGAGCAAGATTCAGCGTAAACTTCTGATTTCACAGCGTTGATCAATTCCTCTGTTTAACGTGATTTCCGTTTTCGAGTATGTGGAAATCGGATGATTTCGTTCGGCAATAGTGCATTGTCACAATGCAGTGAGGCGATGTTCAGGGCCGCGTGAGCATATTGCGACGCAACGCGGTACCTGGACCGCAGATTTCGTTTTTTTGTGCGGAAACTAACCGCACATGACGACGATGGGCCTGCGGCCGGAATCACTCGAACGATTAAGCGATCAATAACCGTACGCCACGCGAGTCCCAAGCGCCGTGATGTATCCATCATTACCCAGTTCAGGGGTGATCTGCTTGGTCAGGTCCTAGTTCATTTGAATCTTCATCTTCGGATTCAAGAATCAGTTGAGATCGAACTCCACGGCACTCAACGTATCGTCGGAGATTCCGAAATCGTCGAAGTCGAGGAAGTTGTAGTGTATGCCGGTCCGCCACGCGCCCCCAGTCGCTCCACACACGAGGAGTTTATTCAGGCGATCTAGGGCACAACGCACTTCGTCACGTTTTTGTAGCCGACCACGATCTCCTTCTTAACCAGCACCTTCTTATAGAACAGCTTGCAGTTGGGGCCGCAGTTACCACGGCACCCAGGATGCAGCTCACAGACCGGTACGCACTTGGTGGAGTAGACCACCTTCTTGATGGGCACCTTTTCGGTGATCATCTTGCAACAACCTCCGGACACACATGTTCCGTCGGAGTTGCAGCCGGAAGGATCACCAGCTGGGACGGACGGCTCCTGTGCGGCGACGATCGCGGCCATGCCGGCCATCGCCATCACAGCGAGCGCTGTCCAGAGTTTCGTTTGCATCAGTCGAGTCCTTATCGGCAGACGAGGAATTTCACCACGGAGACACTGAGAACTCGGAGACCAGATTTAGGATTACTCCGTGTTCTCCGTGTCTCCGTGGTGAATCTGATCCCCAGATTTATCAGGTATTGGATTCATCAGACATAGCCTGGTGCTCTGTCACACCTTAATCTTTGGGTTGGGTGCCACTGGCTCTGCCAGTGCCGGTCGTCTTTCGACTGTCCGGCAAAGCACTGGCAGAGCCAGTGGCACCCCAATTCCTAGCTTTGACGAAGCACTGGCGTCGGCTAGAAGTCATGAGCGAGCCGCATTCCGAGGCCGTGGATTGTCCCGTCGCCCAATCCGGCGGCCGCGGCAGAATTGCGGTCGGTCAGCATGTAGTTGAACTGTACCTTCATGTTCGGATTCCAGAACCAGTTTAGGCCGACGGTGTAGTTGTTCAACAGGCCGCCATTGATGCCGTTATTGTTGAGGTTGAGGTAGTTGTAACGGGCACCGATCTGCCATGCTCCCCAGCCTGAATGCACGCAGCCTTCGGACCGCACGAGGAAGAAGTTCTCGCGGGGTTTCACGCGATCAAAAGTAGAGCGTTCCCTGCTGTAATTGTCGTGCTCGCCAGTCAGGAAATAAAAGAGTTGCACGTACCCGCCGTGATAGAAGACCTGTTCCGCCAGCACCGGACCGGCAGCCGCCTTCCGGACGTCGTGTGTCCAGTTCATCAGGTATTCGCTTTGAAACGTCCAGGGGCCGTGAACGGCGGCGATTTCCGGATCGAGGAACTGTCCGGTGTTGGCGAACAACGTGCCGGTGTCGGCGGGGATCGGCCAAACTTGCGAGACGCCACTGCGGATCGCATCGCGAGTACGGTAACGCATTTGATCGTTGACGCTCGTGAACTGCCGGGCACCCAGGCCGATATGCAGCAGGTCTGCTCCCTCAGCTTCGTACCACAGAAGCTTCGTCACACGACCGGTTACAGCATAGTCGCCGGTGTGGGCGTCGAACGCGAAGACGTTATTGGTCGGCTTGTAGACACCGATGTTCCAACTACCCGTGTCTTCGCCGTAGCTGTCGTAGATCGCAATACCCGGCGTAAAGCCGTTGTATGATCCACCGTAAAATGTGTCCTGATTGTAGGACCGTTCCATGAACGGCAGGAAGCGGCTGCTGACCAGATGCTCGAAGCCGATCGCTTCCTTCTGGTTACCGATCCGGATATTGCCGACGACCGGAACTTCTTTGAGATGCCACCAGACATCGGTGAATGCTGTCACGTCGAAGACGTTCTCATTGGTTGACGCGGCGGGGGCGGGGAATCGAGCTGAGTTCACGAAGTCGTATTCGACGGCGAAATCCTGCTGTTCGTACATCGTGCCGTCGATTCGCAGGCGTGCGCGCCGGAAATCGTTGCCGTTCTGGTAAGGTTGGTTGATGTTTGGCGGACTGACCGACGCATCGGGCCAGAAAGCGGCACCGTCATACTGCGTGCGACCCCCAATGTGAATGCGGAAGTCCTTGTTCTTGGTCGAAAACTCGAGACCGTTATTCCACTTGGCGGTCATGTTGAGGTCGCTGCCAACTTCGGTTCCCTCCTCAGTCGCTGCAGCCTTCTTGGCCTCCTCGGCCGCCTTTTCTTCGGCCTTCTTCTCGGCCAGATACTGGCTGACGATGCTGCGAATGTGAGCGTCTTCTTCACCAATCGGAGCTTCCGAGGAATTCGCCGCGGGGAAGACGTTCTGTGGGCTGAGGACCTGGGCCCTCAGTTCGGCATTCTGCTGTTCGAGCAGATCGAGCCGCGCCTTGAGTTCGGTCAATTCTTGATCCGGCTCGTCTGCCCGTGCGAGGTCGGAACCGCTTGTCATCCCGATCGCGAATAACGCGGTCAGCAAGCCAGACATCCAGAGCGCACGCGTGCGCAAAAAGGTCTTTTTGAGCATTGAGTATTCGCGGAAAATTCGTGGGAAGTGAGATACGCAACGAGTCGTGCTTCAGACCGAAGCAGCTCGTAGGCACCGAGTGGAATATTGTTTTGGGAGACTGGAGAAGCCAGGCAGAAAGCCGGGATGAGGCGATTGTTAAGATGTTGAGGGAGTTATCGGACACGCGACGGCGCTTCAATTACAAACTCTCTATGCGGTCAAGTTTTCTCGCCAACTTGGTTTAACATATGGCTTTTTGCTAATGAATTGCGGTTGACAGTCAGTCTTTTTCGATTGATTCGGAATTGTCTTGTCGCAATTTGATGATGCCAGCGAGCGTCGGACGTCACTCGCTGGCGAGTTTCGCCAGCACGCCTTCTGCGACGGGACGGGGGCACGACCAGACCAGGAAGAACTGCGCCTGGCGGGCCCAGCGTTGAACCGGATGCGGGGCCACGAAGCCGACTCCTTTGGCGACCATCAGCGCGGCTTGGGTGACTCGCAAAACGAGCCAGGTCGCATCCGTCCTGAGAGCCAGCGTGCGATCGGGATCAGCGGCTCCGGCGAGTTCGTGCAAGCGGAGTCGGAGGCTCTGTAGCGTTGACTCGAAGCGGGATGTCATCTCGTCGAGAGTGGGGCGGGCGGTCACTTCTGCTCGGAGATAGCGAATCGCCGCAGATGCGAGACCGATTGCCAGGCAGGAGGTTTCCAGTCCCCCTCCCCCGGACTTGCCCAGGACACTCTCTGCCGGCCCCGTGAGGATCTCATCGGGTTCGATGATCACGCCGCGGCAGTGGACGAGACTGGTTCGCGAGCCGCCGAGGGACGCCAGCTGCAGTGGCGAATCGATCTGATCCGCTACTCGGTCCGTGGGCAGGACGAGTAACAATTGCGAGGCATCCGGCAGGGTTGCTCCCACCACGATTCCCGCCGAGTGATCGGCTCCGGTGACCCAGGGGATTTCTCCGTCCAACTGGACTCGGCCGGCGGGCAACAGGGTGGCGACCAGCGCCGGGCCCTGGTGTTGGCGAGACGTCGTGAGCTGCGACAGTCCGACCGTCATGGAGATCTCACCGCGAGCCAACCGCGGCAGATAACGTTCGCGCAACGGCAGCGGGCCCTTCAGCAGGTGGCGAATCGCGGCCTCACGCTGGCTGAGGGCGAAGGCCGTCGTCAGGCATGCCGCTGCGATGTCTTCGAGACCGCTCAGGATTTCGACGGGGCTCAGCCCCGCACCGTCGTATTCACGAGGGATCGACCACCCCAGCGCTCCCGCCACCCGCAAGGCCTCCCAGGCAGTGATCGGCCAGGCCGTATCTCGGTCAGCCTGCTCGGCACCGGCAGCCAATTTCTCAAGGATATCTATAGGGAGCACAGTCATCGGTTGCCGAACTTCCAGTTCTTGGTCACTCCGACCGCCAAATTCCGAGGATCGCGAGCCCTAATGCCTACGATACCACGAGCACGCAATGGTTACCGTCTGCGGCATTGTGCCAGATTTGCGGGTCGTTCTCGACAGGTTGCCGTTTACGATGAAGCGGTGTTGTTCTTCGGAAGTCCGCACAACCCGTGCTTTGCGTCTAAATTGAAGCCATTTCCGGCAGCGAACTCTGTTTAAGACAATGTGTATTTTTAGCGGATGCTATAGTATTCCCTATATGAAGCGTGTAATAATATGAACTTCAAGTCTAGAGTTTTTCGCTCTTTACATTTTATTTCTTTGTCTGTTCTGAAGGGAAAGCGCATGCCCCAACGGTTCAAGTCCCATCGTCGCCATCGAGGCTTTACGCTGATCGAACTGCTGGTCGTCATTGCGATCATTGCAGTGCTGATCGCTCTTCTGCTGCCCGCAGTCCAGCAGGCTCGCGAGGCTGCCCGCCGCAGCCAGTGCAAGAACAATATGAAGCAGATTGGTCTGGCACTGCACAACTATCACGACACCGTCAACATCCTGCCGCTGAATGCCACACCCAGCAAGCATCGCAGCGCCTACGTTGGCCTGCTGCCGTACATGGATCAGGCTCCCATGTACAACCAGATGAATCAAGAAGCCGATCAAACCGTGGCACCCAACTTACAGTTCAACACGATGAAAATTGTGATGTTGCAATGCCCTTCTAACCCAGACAGCGCTGTCGTAGGCACCGGTCAGGATTCATGCGGCAGTGGCGTCGCCGCGGACTATTCATTCAACGTGGGAGACAATAAGAACGGATCGACGACAAACACGAATGCCCAGGGCGGCGATGTCTATGGCAATATTGGCGTGGGTGTTGCTGGGCGGGGTCCCTTCACACGTTACCAATGGAGCGCTAAACTCAGCCAGATTACTGATGGCACTTCGAACACGATTGCGCTGGGTGAAACCGTCGGAAACTATTGTGGCTGGCAACAGGGTTGGTCAACTCAGAATTTTGCCACGACCGCTCTCTCTCCCAACTATCAACTCGTAACAACCTATAAGACTAATCCAGGTGACCCCAATTGTATTGGATATCGCAGCTATCACGTCGGCGGGATCCATGTCGTGCTGCTGGACGGTTCGGTGCGTTTTATCAGCAATAACATCGACGGAAATACTTATAATTACATCCAGGGCCGGGCCGATGGCAATGTCGTGGGCGATTTCTAAACGCTGTTGTCAGTTGGTTGATCGTTGCTGAAATCGGCATGTGCCGTAAAATGAAGCTCTGGTTGCCGCTGATCCAACTCGTCAATTCCATGATCGGCTGCGCAGAGATGCTGCAGCCGATTCATTTTAACCCTCCCGCGCTCGCCGCAATTTCTATCGGGACGGCAATGGGCGGATGGACCGTATGGACTGAGTAGTGCGTTCCCCAGTCTTCCTAGAAGGGACTTGATCAATGGTTCGGCAATGTCTGAGTCTCGCGCTGATTTGCGCAGTCCTCGTCGGTTGTGGTAGTTCAGCAGGTCTTGCACCGACAGCCAAGGTCGAAGGAACAGTGACGTACAAAGGGCAGCCTCTCGCGACGGGGAACATAGTCTTCTATCCGGCCAATGGGCGTTCTGGTTCCGGAGAAATCAAGGATGGCAAGATTGGGTCCATGACCACCTTCGAGCCCGGTGACGGGGTTCCGCTGGGAGCGAATAAGGTCACGATCCAGGCCTTCGACAAGCCGGTGGTCGATATGAATACCAAGCGGACATCCGTCATTCCGACCAAGTATGGGGACGCTAATACCAGCGATCTGAAGGCCGACATCAAGGCCGGCACCAACAAGGTGACCTTCGAACTCAAGGATTGAATCGGTAGCCACACTCGCCAGAGTGTGGAACGGGGGCCGATCGAGTCGATTTGGCCCACGGTCTTGGCGACCGTGGCTAGGGAGATTCTGGATCTACGCGGCCGGCGGCACTAAGTCGTACAATCGCAGCTGGTGGTCGTGATGAGCGACCACCATATGGCGTCCGTCCGGATGGAGATCCATCCCCCACGCGCTTTGTGGCAGCTTCACTTGAGCGCATGTTTCGGAGTCGCCGAGCTTCCATGCGAGGAACATCCCCTGGTCCACTCCCCCGGTCGCCGCCAAAACGTAACCGGCGGGATGGAAGACTGCCGCCGACGCGAATGATCGATGGGGGTCCTTCCCGACCAGGACGGCCTGCTGCTGACCCGTCTGCCAATCGAGCAGCGTGACCGTCGCAGCGCCGATCCCGTCGCCCAGGCCAGCAAAGCGGCTCATCCCGGAGCAGGCCAGCAGTCGTCCGTCGGGATGAAAGGTCAGGCTGCGCACGCCGCTCAGTCGGATATCGCCTTGTTCGCCGTACATGAACTTCACGTCCAGTTCACGCACCAGCCGGCCTGATCCGACCTCCCAATGCCGGATGCCGCCTCGCAAGTCGGCCGAGACCAAGTGCGATCCACCGGGATGAAACGCGACTGCGTAGACGTGGCAATCGTGTCCCGACAGTTCCTGCACCAGCTTACCGTCGGCAGTCGACCAGCAGCGGACCATGTTGTCATTGCCACCGGTCGCGATCAGGCTGCCATCAGGGCTCACTGCCAGCGTGCGAATCCAGCTCTTGTGGGCGGGCTGACTCCACAAGGGGGCTTGCAGTGCTCCGGAGAACGCCCAGCCGCAGAGGAGGCCGGTATAGTCCGCCGTGAAGAGCTGCCCGCCCGCAGGATGGAAGGCCAGCGAGGCCACCCATCCCTTATGAGCCACCGCGTGCTGCGGAGGGCCGAATTTCCCGTCGACCAAAGGCGGAATGCTGGCTTGAGGATTCATGCCGCCCGCTGCAACGAACTTGCCGGATGGATCAACGCGACATGCCAGCAGAGGGCGGCCGAGATTCACGTTGTGGACTTCGCGAATTTTGGCCGGATCGATGGCTGGGATCGCCGTCTTGTCGGGAGTTGTTGGTTGCATGGTGGACTGCTCGCTGGAGTACCTGCTGGGATCGAACTGATTTCGGACTGATGTCGATGATCTGGGCTCCCCTCGCCCTGGTACCCCGGGGAGAGGGGCTGGGGG
>JAKFVC010000208.1 GCA_021732415.1 Planctomycetaceae bacterium | reverse complement strand
GTCATGGCCATTCTGGCTCGCGGTGGCCAGAGCTATGCGAGATTGCAGTATCACATCGGTCCCGGCGGTCGTTTCCAATTGCCGCTGGAAGTCGACTATCGGCAGCCTTTCTCGGGGACGGACTGGCCGGCTTGGCAGCAGGAGTATGCGAGTCAGGTCACGACTGACGAAGTCCTCGTGAGCCCCTGGTTCGGGAATGTTCCCCTGGACCGCTAATCCCTCTTCGACATGTCGCGAAGTTCGACCATGTCTCTGCCCAAGTCAGGGAAATCCCATATGACAGATCGTGTTCAACCACCCGACCTGATTCCCCGTGACCCGTCAATTGATGTGACGGTCGTCAACGGGGGAACCCATGCCGCCCCCCCATCGCCTGCACCTCAAGAGAATTTCCCGGAGCGGGCCTGGATCATTCTCGAACAGAACTGGGAGCACAACGATGAGTTTTACGTTCCCGACGGAGAAGAGGCCCATGGCGAGCTCTATTACGTCGAATCCGAGGCGACTGCCGAATGCCTACGTCTGATGGAGGAATTCTTCGCCACAGAAACTCCAGGCGATTATCTGGACGAAATGGAATGTTTTCTCGAACCCGATACCTTCGATCCCGAGGAAGTCACCTGGGATCAACTGCGAGCGGCCGGGTATCGCGGTCCGTATCGAGTTCACGCCCTGCACACCCCCACTAGAAAGCCCTCGACATGAGCAACCCTGTCGTGCATGCCGAACGCTCCGCCAGGAAATGGGGAGGTTCGGCCAGTGATTATCTCGCCTTACATCAGTGGTTCGATGCCACCAAAGCCCATCTGCCCGATCACCGTCACCGGATGCTGTTACACAACAGCTTCGGGATGCTGCTCGCAGAAGAAGTCTTCGGTGCGTTGATTCACAATTCGACAGGCCGCCGCGTGTTCGTCCGCGACTTGGCCGCCCTGCACATTATTGAAGATTTGGGGTTTATCCCCACGGTCTATGAATGCTTCGCCGAACTGCCACTACAGCCTTGGATGGCCGGGGCATGCCGAGCGTTCCCGCGTCAAGGCTTGCCGTTGTCGTTTCTCTCCCAGTCGTCCGCCGAGTCAGCGGACCACGCAGTTCCAGCATCTTGTGAAAGCTCGTGAAAGGAGCTGTCCATGACAGACAGGTTTTCCAGACAACGCGATCTGGTCCCGACCGAGCGGTTGCAGTCATTGACCGCCACCGTGATTGGAGTCGGGGCCATTGGCCGACAGGTCGCCTTACAGCTCGCCGCGATCGGAAATCGCAGACTGCGGCTAATCGACTTTGATACCGTGGAGCTGACGAATATCACCACTCAGGGATATCGTCAGACGGATCTCGGAAAGTCGAAGGTCCTGGCGACCAAAGGGTCCATTTTGGAAATCGATCCGACGATTGATGTCACGACAGTTACTGATCGATTTCGTCCTCGACACTTGGCCGGAGAAGCCGTCTTTTGCTGTGTCGATTCGATCACGACGCGCGCGGCCATTTGGCGCGCCGTCCAGCCGACATCTCAATTCTGGTGTGACGGCCGGATGCTGGGGGAAGTAATGCGCATCCTAACTGCCACTGACGAACCGGGCAGAAAACATTATCCAGAAACGTTGTTTGAGCCGTTCGAGGCACAATCCGGAAGCTGCACCGCTCGAAGTACGATTTATACGGCCAGCATCGCCGCCGGGCTAATGCTGAACCAATTCAGTCGTTGGCTGAGAGGCGGGCTCGCGGATGCCGACCAGACGTTCAATCTGTTGGCTGGCGAGTTGACGACAGCCTAATTCCGGGCCCATGCAGTGCGCTGAAACGCCTCGGCCGACCGTGAGGTCGGCCGAGGCGTTCTCTGGTCTGTCGTCAGACAAGGTGGAGTACCAGCCAAAGTCCATTAACCAGAACATCGAATCGGAATTCCCCCCCTGCTCGACACGCGGGAACACGCCACGATCCTGTCTGCTTTGCTGTTCTGAAGTGAGGAAACCAGTCCCCGTGAGAATAAGACAGCGCGGCACTATCTGAAATCCGTCCAGATGACCGGGAATTTAGCCTTTGACCGCCGGCGAAATTCGAGGTCTTCCGGCACGACTTCGCCGGTCGTATCGTTTCGAAATCATGATGACCTTCTTCAATGCGCAAATCTCCACTCAGCTAGGAGATGACTTGACCGGTGTGCCTGGATTTGGGCTCTGCCCGTCGTCTGCTCTTTTGAGCAGACGACGGGCAGAGCCAGTTCAGACAGCAGCCCAACCCACCGGGACAGTCTCCATTTTTTTAGCTATCAGTCCGATCCGCCGTCCGGCGCGTGACGTAACAGTTCGCCCTAACGAATTGCATTGAGAAGTCTGCGTACCGCGGGTGTTTTGCCATTTTACTCACTTAACTCTTGTTCTGCTGGCCCCAACCATCCCGCCGGTCGGAAAACATCAATCCTATCGTACTCTGCCAAATCCGATGGCCTCACTTGTCGGCAACGACCGGATAACTTTTTCAGGTCCATTCCAGTACGCACCACCGTCCGCATCGTCAACGGCCCCGCTCGTTACCCGAAGAACGGCAGCCACGTCCTCCCAGCCCCAGAGCGTCGCAGCAAAACGACCGGCAATGCCCTTTGGGGAAATTGAGATGGTCCAGCGAGAGCGAGCCCAAAGCCATCCGTGGTGTTTCCCATGTATTTCGTCATATCGGCGACTGGGGGGATACGGAGTGCGGCACATACCTAAGGTCACATCGCGTTTCGAGGTTATCAGAAGTTTCTACGAAAACCGACAGCACACAAAGATTGCGGCAGTGCGTCACATTAAACGCCTTCCTACGGCAACCTACATAGACTTTTTGGATTGTGACACGAGATCGTGATTCTCTGCCTTGTGCCGGTGACGTCAGTCGATGACGACTGTAGCGAAGAAATCATGCGAAGGAGATGCTAATGTTCCGCTGGTTGCTCATTATGTCTGTTCTCTGTCCTTGCCCATGTCAATGGGTGAGTGCGGGCACGGCCAATGAGTCGGCGGCGGTGACGCACAGGTGCTGTGACGCTTGTGATGCTCGTCACCGGCACTCCCAGCCCGATCGTGAGCCGGATGGGCCACGAGATGAGTGTCCGCATTGTTCTTCAACGCCTAGCATTCCGCCGAACCGGGTCTCGTGGGATCCGCTGCTGGACGTTGGCATGTGGGGATTGCAGCCCCAATTCTTGACGCTGGGGAGTCAGGATAGCCTTCGCTTACAACGTGAAGAGTTCTCCGCGGGTTGCTGGTCCAATCACGAAGGGCTTTCTCCCGGACGCGGCATGGCACTCCGAGTTTAACGCTGTTCTCTTGCCGTTTTAAGATGCACCCCAGGAGTGGACTTCTGGGGCTGGTCTTCTTATTCAAGGAGAGAATCATGCGTATTTCGCAAATCGGCATTCTTGCAGCGGCGTTACACTTAACCGCTTCAGGAATTGCTTTCACTCAGGATAATTCTGCACCTGACGGAGCAGCGGCTCCGGTCGCATCTGAACCGGTAGCAGCCGGAACTTGGACGCTCGAAGCACTACAGGAATTGGGCCTGCAAAACAACCCCACGATGCGTCAGGCCAGTGCGAGCACAGACATGGCTCGTGGCCTGCACCAGCAAGTTGGGCTCTATCCCAATCCGCAACTTGGCTATCTTCGAAACGACGGTGACATCAGCGGCAAGAGTCGCAGCGCGGGTGCTTTCTTCGGACAAGAGATTGTGACGCGAGGGAAGCTCAAGAAGGCCCAGGCTGCCGAGGCGTGGGAGATCGAACAGGGTAATTGGAACTATGAGGCGCAGACCTACCGTGTCCGAAATGACATTGCGTTGAGGTTCTATGAAGTCCTTGCCGCACAGCAGGCTTACCAGCTATCCGTTCGCCTGGAAAGTCTGGCACTGCGAGGGTTCCAAACAACTGAGAAACTGTTCAATGCGAAAGAGGCTCCGAAGGGAGACTTGCTTCAGGCCCGCATCCAGTACAAGTCAGCGACGTTGTCCAAAAAAGAAACCCAGTCACGTCTCACCGCGAGCTGGAAACAGTTGGTGGCAACCACTGGGTGCCCGGACCTCGCCTACCAGCCGTTAAGTGGCCAACTTTCTGGCGATGTCCCCGAACTGGATTTCGACTTGGCATGGATGAACCTGCGAGACAACAGTCCGTTGATTGGGGCTGCGAAGGCACGAGCCCAGCACTTTCAGGGCACATACCAGTTGGAGCGTGCGAACGCGACACCCAACTTCAATGTGCAGGTCGTCGCCGAACGGGATCAGATCGGTAAGTTCTCGACAGTCAGTACGTTGATCTCAATGCCGATCCCGGTTCACAACCGCAATCAGGGCAATATCACGCGAGCGGCAGCTCAGACACACGAGTCAGCGGCCGAAATTCAACGTACTGAGCTGGCGCTACGGGACCAACTGGCAGAAGCCTTTCGAAGATATGAAACGGCCAAGGCTCAGGTTCAAGAATTAGAAGCCAGCATCCTGCCCGACGCGCAAGAAAGCCTGGAGCTTTCAGTCGCTTCGTACAAGGCCAGCGAGGTCAATTTCCTCACGGTGTTGACTGCACAGCGGACCTACATTGAAGCGAGTGTGGCCAATCTTGATGCGTGGCTGGAGTTACGAAAGGTTACCACGGAGATCGATGGCATGCTGCTCACGGGCGCTTTGAATCCAGCAGAAGTTGGAACCGCTCTCCAGAATACTGGCGGTGCCCAACGCCGCGGTGTGCTGAATCAGATCCAAGAATCGCAGCGTAGCTCGTCGCTACCCGCCGCCATCCAAACCAGCGCTGGGAACTGATCGAGTTTCGTAACTCGTGAGGTCATTTTGAATACTGTTGTCGTCGAGTTGATGTCAGGCTAGGCGACGCAACTGGTTGAACTGCTCGGTTTATGGGCCACAGCATGGTCGGCACGTGAATTGCTTGATTGGCAACTCAGCGAAGGCCGATTGGGACTTAAATTAGAGGTGGGTGCCAGCCCGATAATCTGATAGTTGCAATCGCTAACAAATTACATTGGCTTTGCAGTTCTCGAAATGTATGCAGCTGTAGGTGTTGTACGTCATTGGTATTTAAGACTTTAGGCCCTTCCTGATATTGACCAAGTTCTAACATCGCCCGATACTCAGGACGTCTGAAGCGTCCATTCTTAGAAAGCTCTGACGTGCGTCCGATCCTTGTCGCTCTCTTGTTGCTCGGGTTTATCCATCAGCACTTTGCGTGCTGCTGCGAAGCCGCGTGCGCAGTGAGCTGTCAGGACCATACCGCAGTTAGCGATGTTGACTCGGAAGAACCCTCGGGATGTGGTCACCACCACGGCTCCCGCTGTCAAGAACATGATCAAGATGGTGATTCGTCTTCATCTTCGGTCCCGATGGACGATGGGCCGGACCATGAACACCATGTGTGTGTCGGATCGCATATCTTTTTCGTGACATCCAATGACTTTGCCATTGTTCTGTCGCCCCAAAGTGGCGGAATCCTTTGGCTGCCAGACACCGCCGATCTCACCGCTCAGGTGATCGTCGCGTCTCGGAAGTCCATTGGCACCGGTCCACGGTATCAACTGACTCCTCAGGAGCTGCGCGCATATATTTGCGTGTATTGCATCTGAGTCTTCTTTCCGCATGAGGTCGTTCCACTACTTCTGGAATGCACCCGAGCGTTCTTTCTGAGTCTTCTGTGGGGCACTTTACGCGCTCATCACAGTCATCCTTCCTGTCCCCTTAGGACACTCGCGGATTTGACCATCTGTTTGGTCTGGCGCGCAGTCCTACCGCTTTCGATCCATCAGGAGAGTTCAAACATGTTGCGTTTCGCTATTTCGACTTCGTTGGTATTGGCCACCATCGCTATGGCCGGTGTGCAGTCTGCCTGGGCAGAAGAAGAACATGCCCATGAAAAAGGTCCTCACAAGGGCAGTCTGATTGAGTTGGGTGAAGAGGAATATCACGCGGAACTCGTGCATGACGAGAAGGCTGGGAGCGTCACGATCTATTTGCTGGGGCCTGATGCTAAGACCGCCGTGACGACTGACGCGAAGGATGTCGCCGTGAACGCCAAGGTCAAAGGCAAGGCCGTCCAATTGAAGTTGAAGGCGGCTCCACAGAAGGGCGACAAGCCCGGTACGACTTCATGTTTTGCGTCCAAGAGTAAAGAACTGGCCGAACTGCTGGACGACCATGACGCCAAGCCGGTTCTGCGAGTTTCGATCGGCGGAAAAACCTTCAACGGCAAGATCGAACACGATCACGATGAAGAACACGAGAAGGAAAAGCCCGCGGCACCGAAGAAGAAGTAATTGCTGATTACCGACTATCAGGCATTCGGCAGTACCCATTGCTGCCGAATGCCGTTTCTTGGCTCAAAGGATCTCAATATGCCATCGTCACCTGCGGTTCCCGTGCGGCGAAAATCGACTGGTATCGTCCTCGGAGTTGCATTGCTGGCAGGAATCGTCGTGATCGGCTGGCTCACGCAGCAGACTTGGCGACCCTTGCTGGGCAAGTCGTTACCAGGCTCTTCTGTCGCGAAGTCTGCCGACGAGCATGGTGACGGACACGGCCATGAGGGTCACAACCATGACCACGGATCATCAGGACCGTCCGACGTGATCGCCATCAGCGAACAGGCCCGCCGGAATTTGGGTCTGAAAATCGCCGCGGTTGAGCCACAAGATTTCTGGAAGCGGATCATCGTCCCTGGGCAGGTGGTGAATCTCCCCGGGCACAGCGAACGCAGCATCAACTCCGCGGTGCAAGGGACAATCCTGCGAGTGCATGTCCTGCAGGGGCAGACAGTGCGGCCGGGTGATGCCCTATTTGATGTGCAATTGACGAGTGAATTGCTGGCCTCAGCTCAATCCAACTTGCTGCGGATCTTGCAGGATATCGAGTTGAATGAAGCGGAACTCAAGCGTCTCACCCCGATCAGTGAGACCGGGGCTGTCTCCCAGAAGTTAATTCTCGAAAAACAATATGAAAAGCGACGGCTCGAATCATCGCGTCAGGTACAGCTCCAGGAGCTGATGGTGCGCGGCCTCACGCAAGCTCAAGTTAAGACGATCGTCGAGGAGAAATCCTTAATTCGTCAGTTCACAGTGCGGGTGCCCATCGTTCCAAAGGGAGTGGAAGAGCCCAAGCCGATCGCTCCCCAGGCCGACAAGGGGCAGCCGCGCGTCAAGATACAACAGGCAGTGTTGAGAGCGGTGTCTCTGAACAAAGTCGATCCCGTCTTCATCATCGAAAAGATGGATGTATTTCCGGGCAAGCTGGTCAATCCGGGCGACGAACTGTGCGATCTCGCACTGCACTCGGTCCTGCAACTGCGTGGTGAGGCTTTCGAGACCGAATCGGCCCAGATCTACCGGGCGATCACTGAGCGCTGGCCGGTCACCGCCTTGTTCGAACTGGGGGACCGCGAGCCGCTGGCTAAGAACGATCTGGAAATCCTGTACGCCAGCAGCGTGACTGATCCCAAGGCTCGATCCTTTGAATTTTTCCTGCCGCTGACGAATGAGCTGATCCGAGATCAAACGAGTGCCGATGGCCGCAGTTTTCGGTCGTGGCGGTTCAAGCCGGGGCAACAAGTTCAGTTGCTCGTTCCGGTGGAGAAATGGACTGAGAGGTTCGTCGTGCCGTCGGAAGCCGTGGTCAGCGAAGGTGCTGATTCGTTTGTATTTAAGACCAATGGAAAACTGCTGCAGCGGCAAGCGGTTGTCATTGAGTATCGGGACAGCCGCCAGGCTGTCCTGGCGAATGACGGAAGCGTCTTCCCAGGCGATGAGCTGGCGTTAAATCAGGCTTATTCGCTCAATCTGGCGCTCAAGAAGGCCAGCGGTTCCGGTGTCGATCTCCATGCTGGTCACAATCACTAAGGTGCTGAATTCATGAACTGGTTGATCAGTTTTTCACTGCGACATCGCCTCCTCGTTCTGTGCCTTTCCGTGATCACATTGGTCTACGGCGGGTACGTGATGAGCACGCTCCCAATTGATATTTTCCCCAACCTGACTCGGCCGCGCGTGACGGTGATGACGGAATGTCCGGGCCTGGCTCCCGAAGAAGTCGAGACGCTCGTGACATTTCCACTCGAGACCGCACTCAATGGCGCCACCGGAGTCGAGGCTGTGCGGAGCCAATCCGGCATCGGCCTGTCTGTTGTCTACGTCGAGTTCGGCTGGAGCACCGACGTCTACATTGCACGTCAAGTTGTAAACGAGCGGCTAGCCACGATCGCCAGCCGACTGCCGGTTGGGGTTAAGCCGGAGATGGCTCCGATCAGTTCGATCATGGGGCAGATTCTTGTCGTCGGTATGCACAGCCACGACGGGACGACTCCCCCGATTGAAGTTCGCACACTGGCCGACTGGGTTGTCAGGCAGAGACTCTTGACGATTCCGGGCGTGGCCCAAGTCATCACAATGGGCGGCGGCCGGAAACAGTTTCAGGTCCTCGTCGATCCGCACAAGCTGCGAGCCTTTGATGTGACGCTGGCGGAGGTCGAAGCAGCTCTGCGCGAGGCAAATCAGAATTCCACCGGCGGCTATGTCGAGGTGTCGTCGCAAGAGTTTTTGGTGCGGGGCATTGGCCGGGCGGCCAACAAGAGCGAAATCGGTCAAACCGTTGTCAAGCGTGGAGCATCACGAGCAGTCCTGGTGCGCGACATCGCGCGGGTGGAAGACGGTGCGCAAATCAAACGTGGTGATTCGTCAGTCAACGGGCATCCGGCCGTCGTGTTGACCATCACGAAGCAGCCACGAGCCGATACCCGGACAGTTACGGAGTTGGTTCAAATCGCTTTAGAAGATCTCCGAAAATCCCTTCCCCAGGACGTGGTCGTCGAATCGAAGCTCTATGAACAGCGCGAGTTCATCGATGTCGGAGTTCACAACGTACTGGAAGCGCTGCGTGATGGCGGCATCTTAGTGATCTTAGTTTTGATTCCGATTCTGATGAATCTGCGCGTGACATTTATCACGCTGACGGCAATCCCACTGTCGATCGTGATCACGGGCCTGGTCTTTCACTTTCTAGGACTGTCGATCAACGTCATGACGTTGGGGGGGCTCGCCGTCGCGATGGGTGAGCTTGTCGATGACGCGATCGTTGACATTGAGAACGTCTTCCGGCGACTCAAAGAAAATGCGGCTCGACCACGCCGCCGATCTGCCGTGCGTGTCGTGTACGAGGCCAGCCTCGAAGTCAGGAGTTCCATTGTCTTTGGAACAATCCTGGTCATTCTGGTGTTTATTCCGCTCTTCGCGTTGTCGGGAGTCGAAGGCCGGTTGTTCGCTCCGCTGGGCATCGCGTACATTGTTTCGATTCTGGCATCGCTACTGGTCTCCATGACAGTGACGCCTGTCCTGGGTGTGATGCTGTTGGGAAAGTTGAAGTCGACCGCCGGTGAGGGGGGGCACGGTCATCAAGATGGATTTATCCTGCGCGTGTTGAAACGTCTGGTGACTCCAGTGATTCACACGAGTTGCAACCGGATCGGGCAAGCAGTTCTGCTCAGCATCGTGCTCGTCGCGATTGGCTTTTCGGGGTGGCTGATCACTCGGTTGGGCACCGACTTTTTGCCACCATTTGATGAAGGTGCGGCCCAGGTCAATGTGGTCATGCCACCTGGGGCTTCCCTGGAGACATCAAATCGTGTGACGAGAATGATCGACGCGCGATTCCGCGAATTTCAAGAGACGGAGAAGAATCCGAAAGGATTGATTCGCACCTTCTTTCGCCGTACGGGACGCGCCGAACTCGATGAACACGCTGAAGGGGTGAACGTCACCGAGTACATCGTCACGATGAATCCGCACAGCGGTGTCTCGCGAATCGAATCCCTGGCCAAATTGCGAGCCGAACTGGCCGAGATTCCCGGGATTGAGTACGAAGCCGAGCAACCTCTAGCGCACTTAATTAGTCACATGATGTCGGGCGTCTCGGCGCAAATCGCGATTAAAGTCTATGGAGACGACCTCGATATCCTGCGAGCGAAAGCTCAAGAAATCAAGACGGCCATTCAGGGTGTGCCGGGAATGGCTCCGCCTGTGGTCGAGCCTCAACAGCTGATTCCTCAATGGAGAATTCAACTCGACCGGGAGAAGCTGGCGTTCTATCAGCTCACGCCGGGTTATGTGAATGAGTTCGTGGAGACTGCGCTGAATGGGCAAGTGGTCTCCAGCGTCCTGGAAGGCCAGCGAACTTTTGACCTGCTAGTCCGCTTGGATGATCGGTATCGCACCGATCTGACAAATCTCAATCGTCTGGCGTTAAATCTACCTGATGGGTCTCGTATACCACTGGACGCGGTGGCGAAGCTCTATGAAGGGGGCGGGCCGAACACGATCAACCGCGAAAATGTCCGCCGCCGCATCACGATCCGCGCGAATACCACCGACCGCGACCTGGGCAGTGTTGTCACTGACATTCGTCGGGCCGTCGACGAAAAGGTGGTGCTCCCGCAGGGCTATTTCGTGGAATATGGGGGGCAGTTCCAAGCCCAGCAAGAAGCCACGAAACTGATCTCGCTACTCAGCCTGATTTCCCTGGCGGGCGTGTTTCTGGTCCTCTACACACTCTTTCCGTCGACTCGTATCGTGCTGCAGGTCATGTTTGCCCTCCCGATCGCGTTTGTGGGCGGCGTCATCGCGCTGTGGGTGACCGGGCAGACCCTCTCGGTGGCCAGTATGGTGGGTTTTATCTCCTTGGGGGGTATTGCGGCGCGCAACGGCATTCTGCTGGTGTCGCATTACCTCCACCTGATGAGGGAAGAAGGGGAACACTTCAACGAGGCAATGGTTGTCCGTGGCAGTCTGGAACGGCTGGCCCCCGTGCTGATGACGGCCCTCACGGCGGGAATCGGCTTGGTCCCGCTGGTCATCGGAGGCCAGCAGCCCGGCAAGGAAATTCTCTACCCCGTGGCGACGGTCATTTTAGGGGGACTCATTACCGCAACCATTTGCGAATACGTGGTGCATCCCGGCATCTTCTTTCGCTTCAGCGGTAAAGATGCTGAGCGTTTGACCGGTCGGCATGGGGATGAGTGGGACGATGATCCGGATCCCGATGCTCCCCCGACAGCAGCAATTCCTTTGGCAAGCTGAGATCGCCCGGATTGGGCGCATAGAAATGAAGTTTTCAGCGGGACTACCCCGCAGGTTCAGATTCAGAGTCACGACGTATTAGGAGTATCAGGAAATGAAGATCTTCGACCAACTATTTTTCATTCGACTGTTTTTTCTGCTTCCGTGGTTGATCGCGCCATTCATCTCGCATCCCGCTCGGCATATGTGCCAGCTCTGCCAGAATGAAGCCGCCGCACGATCGAAGATGAGTTCGGAACATCCCTCCGAGTCCTTGCATTTGTTCAAACGCCACTTCGGTGACAGATAGTCGAAGCGACGAATGCCCTCTGCGAGCAACGGCCTGGGGCGTTCATTTTTCTCCGTGGCCCCATCCCATCGAAGCAACACGAACTCTCAACATGACTGAAAAAGCTCTCCTTGAGGTGGCCCTGTTGCTGCCGACCATCCCGGATGCCCATGACGCCTGCGTGCAGCGTCTCAGCGATCTGCTGAAGTCCAAGGAAGGGATTGAGGACGCACATCTCAAAGAGCAAGCAGGTGAGCACCCGGATCAGATTTGCATTCATTTCGACCCCCACCGGCTAACGATCGGTGAAGTCCGGGAACTGGCTCGCCGGACCGGGGCGGATCTCGGCCACAAGTTCGGACACTTGTTGCTGAAATCAGGGCCGATGCACGCCCATCGGGCTCATACCATCGAGTCGCGAGCCAGACAAATCCCTGGCGTGGTCGAGGCCGCGATTTCACCCATCGGCTTGTCGCGTATTGAGTACAACGCCGAACTCACCGATCAAGTCGCCATCCAGACTGCACTGGAGTCATTCGGACTGCAATTCTCAGCACCCCACGCTCAGCAGGCGACGGCGGAACACACGGAATGTGGTCATGATCATGATTCAACCGAGAAGGACCACAAGTGTGCTCACACTCACGACCACGGCGGGCCGTTAGGTGAGAACTCGGAGCTGATCTTTGCCGGGCTGTGCGGCGGACTGTTGCTGACAGGGTGGCTGTTGTCGCTGATACCGGCCATGTCCCCCTGGGTACCGTGGGTTCTGTATCTTGTGGCTTACTTGCTCGGTGGCTACTTCCCCTCGCGTGAAGCAGTGGAGAATATCCGCGCTGGGCGTTTTGAAATCGACTTCCTGATGCTTGTCGCCGCCATCGGGGCCGCAACGCTGGGGCAATGGGCAGAGGGGGCCTTGCTGCTGTTTTTATTCAGTCTCGGCCATTCCCTAGAACATTACGCGATGGGCCGTGCCCGGCGGGCAATCGAAGCCTTGGCAGAACTCGCACCGCAAACGGCGTTAGTCCGCCGCGAGGCTGGTACAGAAGAAGTTCCTGTAGAGAAACTCCAGCCTGGTGATGTAGTGATCGTCAAACCGAATGAACGAATTCCGGCAGACGGGTTTGTGATCAAGGGGGAAGGCAGCGTCAATCAAGCTCCGATTACGGGTGAAAGTGTGCCGGTCGATAAGAAGCCGGTCGAGGATGCTAAACAGGCCGCAGTCAATCCGGACCGCCTGGACGCTCAATACCGGGTCTTCGCGGGCACCATCAACGAAAGCGTTGCATTAGAAGTCCAGGTCACCAAACTGGCCAGCGAGTCGTCACTGGCTCGTGTGGTCAAGATGGTCAGCGAAGCCGAAACACAAAAGTCGCCCACGCAACAGTTCACGGACGTATTCGAGCGCTACTTTGTCCCCGCAGTTCTGTCATTCGTTGTGTTGCTGATGTTCGCCGGGGTGGTGATTTCGGAGCCGTTCAGCGCCTCGTTCTATCGTGCGATGGCGGTATTGGTCGCTGCCAGTCCCTGTGCGTTGGCGATCTCAACCCCAAGCGCGGTTCTGAGCGGCGTCGCCCGCGCGGCCCGTGGTGGCGTTCTCGTCAAGGGTGGGGCACCGTTGGAAAACTTGGGCAGGCTCAGTGCGATTGCGTTTGATAAGACCGGGACGCTGACCGAAGGCAAGCCGCAACTGACCGACGTTGTCAGCTCGGACGGGGTTGCTGAGGACGAGTTGCTCCGGGTTGTGATGGCTGTGGAACGACTCAGCGACCATCCGTTGGCCGCGGCAGTAGTGCGGGGCGCGACAGAGCGGTTAAAGGACGGTTCGTCATTGGAGGCTCGCGACGTACAAAGTGTTACGGGTCGGGGCGTCAAAGCCACCATCGATGGCCAGGCAGTTTACATCGGAAAAGAAAGCCTCTTCACCGACATCGGCGGACCCGCACTGCCGGGTGGTTTGCGTGAATCGGTTGAAAAGCTAAAGGCCAGCGGAAGCACAACGATGATTATCCGTCGCGGAGATACCTACCTCGGTGTCTTGGGGTTGATGGATACGCCGCGAGCCGCCGCGAAGGATATGGTCACCAGGCTAAGAGCCTTGGGCATCAAGCGGATGATCATGCTCTCCGGCGACAACCAACAGGTCGCCAATTCAGTCGCCAAAGAGGTTGGGATCGACGAAGCCTTTGGTGACCTGATGCCTGACGACAAAGTCGCGGCAATTAAGAAGCTCAGTGCCCAAGAAGGTGTCGCCATGATCGGTGACGGGGTCAATGACGCTCCCGCGATGGCCAACGCGACAGTCGGAATTGCGATGGGTGCCGCTGGATCTGACGTCGCCCTGGAAACCGCTGACGTCGCGCTAATGGCGGATGATCTGAGCCAGTTGCCCTTCGCCGTCGGACTCAGTCGTCAAACCAGTTTCATCATCCGACAGAACCTGTGGTTCAGCCTGGGCATGATCGCGTTCCTCGTTCCCGCTACCATTCTCGGACTGCGAATGGGTGGGGCCGTCCTGCTGCATGAGGGTTCGACGTTGTTGGTTGTGTTCAATGCGCTGCGACTATTGGCGTATCAATCGAAGGGCGCACGTGGTTGAATTACTTGTTGAATGTTAGGTCACTCGGCATTAACGGAATCGCACTACCATGAAAAAACCTGGCAATGTCCTCGCTCTTGTCCTTGCTGCGGCGTTGATTGTTGCTGTTTTTCGAGACCAGTCGCGAGCCCAAGACGCTACAAAACCTGATGCAACGACGTGGGAGTATAAAGTCATTGCCCCTTTACCAACGGACCCGCAGGAGAGTCTCCCGCTATTGAACGCAGCGGGTCGCGAAGGTTGGGAAGTCTCTGGTACTTATGTGTATGTTCGTAAAAATGATTGCGTA
Source organism: Planctomycetaceae bacterium (assembly GCA_021732415.1). Classification (GTDB taxonomy): domain Bacteria; phylum Planctomycetota; class Planctomycetia; order Planctomycetales; family Planctomycetaceae; genus JAKFVC01. Next base: position 7,547 of record JAKFVC010000208.1, on the reverse strand, counting down.
GTGAGTGCCGTACTGAAACGACCAATTCCTCGCAAATGACTCGTCGGTGATTTTCGCGTCAGTCAATTCCCGAGGGCAAGGTAGCTGGCGACATCGCTTTCAATCTGCAGCCTTCTTATATTAAGTAACGCGTTTCATCGTTTTTGAGTGGAGAATCCAGAACATGTCCGCCCGAATGTATATTGGTCTAGCAATTTTGGCAGCATTGCCGTCATCCGCAATGGCTCAGCACCGCCATCATCATCACCGCCATCATCATCATCATCACGGAAGCAATTACGGATATTCCAATTGGAACTACGTCGTTCCGCACACGCATCAATATCGGGGTGCTTACTACACCCAAGGCAATTCGTCCTACTACACGCAAAGTCCGATTGTGTACGCTGGAGTGACGCAAGCTGGATATGTGCCACCTCCGGTTCAACAACCTCAACAATTGCAGTTTGGTGGCTTCAGTTACTGCAACGATCTGACCGGCCGGTTGGAAGCACAACTGAATCTCCTGTGCCTCGAACTGCACTACAATTATCAGCACAATCCTGACTTTGCCCATACCTACCGGGAAGCGTATAACCTATTGCAATTAGCGAAGCAGTTGCACGCATTGGACCACCAGGGACAACGTGAAGCGATTCGGCAGGCCGTTACCGACCTCGACCAGCAATACCATCACGTTCAACAGGATATCGCGTCTTGGACTCGCCAAGATCGACGGCACATCCCGCCTGGAGACGCAATCCAGAAAGCCAGCGCAGGCGAAGCGATGCTGCACCATCTATGCTTTGACGTGGGTGTGAATCCACACGATGCTCAGCCGATGCCGCCCCGAGTTGCACCGACGCCGGAGCCGGGACCCACACCGGGAAATTAGGAGCAATAAGAGACTGACTCAACATACAGAGCGATACTGGAAATAAATCCCAGCGATTTCGCCGCACACTGTCCACCGTCAGCTAAGGGCAAGTTGTATGTAGACCCTTCATAACGAAGCATGTTCAACATGATGTACGATCAGAGGTCGATCTATTGTCGGAGTCATTGGAGCCAACGGCGCGGATCTGTAGTAAACGCAGCCCATTAAAGATGACTAGCAGCGATGTTCCGGTGTCGGCGGCGATAGCGGACCAAAGGGACGCCGCCCCGCTGAGTGTGAGGACCAAGAAAATGACCTTAACGCCGAGTGATGCGAAGATGTTCTGACGAATGATGCTCAGCGTGCGGTGCGAATGGTGAATAAGCCAGGCAACCTTTGAGAGATCGTCACTCATCAGGGCGACATCGGCCGTTTCGACCGCGGCGTCGGTCCCAATGGCTGCCATTGCGATACCGAGCGTTGCGCGGGCCATATCCGGTGCGTCATTGATCCCATCGCCGACCATCGCCACAGCACCGTACCGGCCGACCAAATCGGCAATCGCGGCCAACTTATCCTCAGGCAGCATTTCTGCTCGAACTTCATCCACTCCCGTCTGCTGTCCAACAGCTTCACCCGTGGCTTTATTATCGCCCGTCAGCATGACGATGTGACCAATTCCCGCCTGGCGCATCGCGATGATAGAGGCCTTAGCATTGAGACGAATCTTGTCCGTCATCGTGATAAATCCGATGACATCCTCGCCCTGTCCTACGACGACGACGCTTAGCCCCTGCTTGGCAAGTTCGTTCAGTCGTTGTTGCATTTCAGGGGTTTCTTGCCCCCGTTCTTGCAGATGCCGGTGCGACCCGAGCCACGCAGTTTGACCGTTCAACGATGCAACGGCTCCCTTACCGGGAACAGCTTGAAAGTTCTCAGCCGCCTGGATCTGTAAACCGCGGAGAGATGCCTCCGCGGAGATTGCAACCGCCAGCGGGTGCGTGGAGCGGGCTTCGAGGGCCGCGGCCACTTCCAGTACAGAGTTTTCTGAGTAACCATTAAGCGGGATGACTTGGCAGACTTGAGGTCGCCCCTCGGTGAGCGTCCCCGTCTTATCAAGAGCAATGGCCTTGAGGCGTGAGGGGGACTCGATGAAAGGGCCCCCTTTGATCAGCACGCCATTGCGGGCGGATGAGGTCATCGCGGCCACGATACTCACTGGAGTCGAGATCACCAATGCACACGGGCAGGACACCACCAGGAGCACAAGGCCCTGATAGAATGACTTCATCCATGACGCATTGGTCGCAAGTGGCGGCACGACCATCACCAGTATCGCCAATGCCAGCACCGCGGGCGTGTAGTAACGAGCGAACTTCTCAACCCATTGCTCGCTCGGTGAGCGTTGACTTTGTGCGTCCCCAACGAGCTTAATGATTCGAGCCAGCGTCGTGTCTTGGAACAACTTCGAAGTGACGATTTCGATCGCGCCATCGTGATTGATTGTCCCTGCGTAGACGTCATCACCGGGCGTCTTGGCGACTGGTACGGATTCACCGGTGATGGGAGATTGGTTGACCATCGTATTACCCACGGTCACCCGGCCATCCATCGGGATCTTATCTCCAGGTCTTACGATAACAATGCTCCCGACCGGCAAGTCCCTCAAGGCCAACGAGGCTTCGCTCCCGTCTTCACGTCGCACCAGCGCAGTGGGTGGCGTAAGTGTCATCAAAGACGCGATGGCACGGCGAGCTCGGTCTACGCTCCATGATTCCAAGGCCAATGACACGGCAAATAGGAATGCGACAGTTGCCGCCTCTGAAAACTCACCAATCAATAATGCCCCGACGATTGCCACCGTCATCAGCAGGTTCATGTCAGGCCGCAAACGCTGTAGAGCCCCGAATGCCTTAGGCAGGACGGGCCATATTGCCAAGCCGGTGGCAGTTAAGTAGCAAACTTGACCAAGGCGAGGTGTCTGGGAGTCTGCAACTCCCGAAAAAGCATCCCACCAACCAAGCCTTAGAACATAAGAGGTGTATCCGGCGATCAGGCAAATGGCGCTCAAGGTTGTCAGCCAGGCTCGAAGGGGACCCGCGCTATTGTCGGAGACCCTCGGGCCGTTCGTGTTCGACTCGTCCAATACGCTCGCTGTCATGCCTGTCTGTGAGACGACCGTGATGATCGTCTCAACTGTCGCCAATTCAGGGGCATGAGTGACGAGCATCCGCCCATTCACAATTTCAAACGCGATCTCCTCTATGCCGGGGAGTTGTGATAATGCACTCCGCAACACAGCAACCTCGTCGGCACAGTCCAATCCATGTACTTGAAAAGACGTTCGCAAAGTGCCGTCAGGGAGTCTTTTTTGCATGATGCGAACTTTAGCATTCCTGTGATCAAAGGCAGCACCTCAGTTTCAAACTGCCTTTGGTCCTGGCTATCTCTCATGCGGCCTTAGGAGTTTGGCTGGCGAGCAAGTGACCAACACCGCCCGCATTCATTTGCCACGTGCGAGCAGCCCGCCGGGCAACTTCGGGATCGTGCGTCACGACGATGATAGTCTTTCCCTGTCGATGAAACTCTTCCAGGAACGCGAGTACCTGGTTACGCGACTCCGGATCGAGGTTTCCGGTTGGCTCGTCGGCCAGAATGACACACGGATCGTTGGCGAGGGTCCGGGCCAACGCCACCCGCTGCTGTTGCCCCGTGCTGAGCTGGTTCGGCTTATGGTGTGCCCGATCTCCGAGCCCCAATTGGTCGAGCAGTTCCAAGGCCCGTCTGCGCTGGTTCTGCTTCGAATCGCCACGCAGCAGGAGCGGCACTTCAACATTCTCCAGTGCCGTCAGATAGGGAATCAGATTGAAGGTCTGGAAGACGAATCCCATCTTCAATCGGCGAAGTTCAGCTCGCTCGGTGACGGTGAGATCGTAGAGGGACTGCCCGCCAAACCAGACTTTGCCTGATGTGGGAGCGAGCATTCCCCCCAGCAACGTGAGCATGGTTGATTTACCGCTGCCGCTGGGGCCGACAATGGCAATGAACTCACCACGCTGAATGTCTAATGTCGTAGTGTCTAACGCGGAGACTGTTTTGTCTCCCTGTTGATATTGCTTGCTGACGGATTCGAGATGAAACATGAATTCTTCCTTGAATGGCTTGGCGGTAATCCGCTGCGAAACCACGTGGTGACGGTGGCCATCTTCCGGACTGCCACCGACACCACGTCGAAATGACTCGGTTACGAATCTTGGAAACAGACGCAAGGATCCATTCGTGAGGCCGAACGGGCGGGCCACCACGATGCCGCCGTACTGACCAGAGTCGCACCGGCGATTGCAAACACAGCGAGCATGGGGAGCGGCGTCACCGACATGCCAGACCATTGTGAACCGAGGGTCGTGGCGATACCGGTGCCCAGCAGATAGCCGACCAATCCCCCCAGGCTCCCGAAGAGCACCGACTTGCAGAGGAACAAACGACTGACAAACCGCGGCGAGGCACCGATGGCCATGAGCGTACCGATCTCACGACGGCGTTCGCGGACATTGGCGATCGTTGAGTTGGCGATTCCTGCTCCGGCCATTGCCACCAGAATGGCCAGAAACAACCAGGACAGACGCTGCATCATGCGGTTGATCGAGACTTGCGTTTGAACCACCTGCGCGATGGTAACGACCTTCGTCCCCGGCAGTAGATCCCCGAGCTGTGTGAGAAGTCCCTGAGCGACATCTTCGCAGCAACCCATGATCTCGATGCAATTGACGACCTCACCCAGTTTGGCGAGTCGCTGGACCGTATGCAGGTGGGCGAACACTCGGCCATCATCAACGGTTCCCATCGTGGGCAGGACGGCTGAAACCACGAGGGTTTCGCCGAGCAAGCTCACTTTGTCCCCCTCTTTCAATCCTGTCGCCTGCGCGATGTCGGAACCAAGCAGAGCTTCGTGCTTATACAACTCCTGCACGGTCCGCTTTGTCGCCAGGCTATTGGTGCCCCCCTCATCAGTGTCACAACGAGCTTTCTTACAGCCTTTGTGCTTGGAAAACAGATTGGCTGATTGCCATGCTGCCTTCGCCTGAAACTCCGATTGCGGAAGGATCCCGGTCAGGATCACTCCGCGCTCATTGAGCCGTGCGGGAACGCACAGCTTCGGAGCCAGGTTCTCCACACCTTCCAGATTGGAGAACGCCAACTGCTGCACGAACTGTTCGGGAATCGTTTGCCCGTGCAGGTCGGCAGAGTAGTAGTCTTGCAAGGTCACGCCCTTCGGCAACACGAGTACGTTGGCCCCCAGAGCTTCCAGTTCTTTCGCTACTGCCCGCTCGGAGAAGAACGTGACATTGCGGATGGCAACCAGTGCCGCCACGCCCAGGGTGATGGTCATGAGCCCGGTCAGCATGGCTGTCGGGCGTTCTCGGATCTCTTTCCAGACTAAAGTGAAGAAATTCATCGGGTCACCTTCTTTGGCTGTTGGGTCGTCTGAGCGTGGTTGTGCTTACAGTTCTTGTCATCGCAGCACTTCCCAGCTTCAGCGAGCTTTGCCGCTAGCTGATCTTTAGTCGCAGTTGATGCGAACTTTCCGACCAACGCCCCCGGCGGTGCCAGAAACACCGTCATCGCCCCATCCTTCGTCGGATTGAATTCCATACTCGCCAGGAAAGCCGCTTCAGCCGGGTCGTTGACCGACAGAGCTACTACTTGAGTCCGCTTGGCGAAATGCGGGTCGGCCTGTAACTCCCGAACACCTTGCGGAATCGGTTGTTTGGCCTGAGTCTGCAAGCAAACCAGGACCAACTGGTTTTGCTGCAGGGCCTTCATGCACACAGCCTTCTTGGCGCTCACCAGACATTGCGAGAGTTGTTCTGGCGTCGCCTTGGTATGAAAGTAACCGGTCACCGCCCCATTGGGATGCACGGCGATGACCATCGGCATCGGAGCACGCGTCACCTGATACTTGTCAGCGATCGCCCGCTCCGCCGGATCGTTGAGCCGCACATAGCTGAAGATTGATTGTCCCTCTTGCGAATCTACTGTAGCCGTAACGGCCTCAGCCATCACTTTTGTGGCTGCATCAGCCTCTTTATAGAACACCAAATAGATGAGTTTCCCCGTTTTGGCTGCGGCCTGAATTGCTTGGTCAGGTGAGATGGCTGGGGCGGTGTCCGCTGCGAGTGTGAATTGATTGAGAATGCAGCCCGCCATTAAGGCCAGGGCGAAGGTTCGCTGTCGAATGTTCATTCTGGATCCATCCGTTGTAACACGAGTGAGGGGCACGGTGGCCTGATTCCGAATCAGACCACAGCACCGTGCCCGAAGGTATTCTGTGATGCACGTTGCTATGACGTGCTAGCTTTTCTTGTCGGTCTTAGTATCTTTTTCTTCTGCCTCAATAGCGGGCGGCTCTTTGCCTTCTTTGGCTCGGTACTGGGCCGCGAACTTCTCCTTCAAACTGGGGTCGCAGATGAAGCACTGCGATTTAGCCCGGTCGTGATCGGCGCACCAATCACCTTTCTTCTGCAGTTCGGCCGCGACCTTGGATGAGCATTGGCTGCAAATCCCTTCGGGGACCCCATGCTCGCCGCACCACCAACCGGAGTGGTCGTGCTCAGGCTTCGTTGTTCCTGCGACCTTGGTGTCGGAAGCGTGCTCGTCGTGATCGTGCTTGTCAGTTTTTGCGTCGCTCACCGGAGTTGACGGTGGTGCGGCCTGCTGAGCACAACCACTGGCAATCGTCAGGGCAGCCATCGCGATCGTGGCTGTGACCGAGAAAAATCGGATTCTCATGGGCAAATTCTCCTAGTGGGTTAAAGATTCTTGAAGCGGTAATGAGGACTGAGACTCGCGGGCTAGGCCGTGGGGATCCTCTTCCAAGTCGTTATGAGCGATCGTACTGAAGAGCAAATATAGGACGCGCAAGACCAACAGCGACATGATCATGGCCCCGATGACGCCACCGATGACCACGGTCGCCAGTGGACGTTGAACTTCGGCACCCATGCCCTCGCTGAAGGCCATCGGCAAGAAGCCCAGGCTGGCCACCAAGGTCGTCATAAGGACGGGGCGTAACCGAGAGATCGCGGCTTGCGTCACCGCTTCATCCAGCGGCAATCCTTGATGACGAAGTTGGCGGATGTATGAGACCAGGATCATATCGTCCAGTACGGCGACACCCGACATGGCGATAAAGCCGATACCTGCGGAGATTGAGAATGGCATGTCTCTCAGCCAGAGAGCAAAAATCCCCCCGACCCAAGCGAAGGGAATTCCGGTGAAGACTCGCAATGCGTCGACCACATTGTGGTAGGTCATGTACAACAGAACGAAAATCATCACCAAAGCCAGCGGCACGACGATCAGCAGTCGGTTCTGTGCCCGCTGGAGATTCTCGAACTGTCCGCCGTACTCAACCCGATATCTCGCGGATGGCAGCGAGACTTGCCCGCTGATTTTCTCTCTGGCTTCAGCCACAAAACTCCCCAAGTCACGCCCGCGAACATTGGCCGTGATGGTGATTCTGCGCTGGCCCCATTCCCGAGTTATGCGATGCTCGCCATAAGGCGCGTTATGTGGAGTCGAACGTTATGTGGAGTGGCATTCGCTCGCCTTTCTGTATTGGTGTTCGATCTTGTTCAATCTCCGCATAACTTTATAAGGATTCCAGCCAGTCTAGGATTTCTGGATCCGA
>JAKFVC010000290.1 GCA_021732415.1 Planctomycetaceae bacterium | reverse complement strand
CCTCACCCCCAGCCCCTCTCCCCGGAGTACCAGGGCGAGGGTAGCGAGGAGGGAGCATCGATTATTTACCAGTTTACTAATCTCGACGCAGTGTGAAGTTATGATTCTGTGTTTCCGGATTGCCGCTCGTGCTCTCCTCTCTCTCGCTCTGATCTTTCCAGCGACTAGAGTCTTCGCGGAAGATCCCCCCAGTGCCGTCGGCCCCTTGATGAAGCTCTTCCAGAGCGGCCGGCTTCCCGCCGATCGGCAAGGCACTGTCGCCGAGATGATCTGCAATCGTGGTAACGAACATGATCTGCGGGTGGTATTTGAGCGAGTCGTCCAGCCCGATGGTTTTCCGTCGGAGCTGCGACTCAAAGCCATGAACTGGTTGGTCGATGCCGCGACGACTCGCAAGGTGAAGCCCACAGGTGATCTCTCCGCCATCGAAAAGCTGGTGAGCGCCAATGCTCCGACCAAGAGTCCCGTGCTGCAACTGGCGGCGATCAAGCTGGCGGCGACGTGGAAGGTCCCCGCAATTTCCGACGAACTGCAACATCTGGCCACGGACGCCAAGACCGATCCCGCATTGCAGCGTGCGGCTATTGACGGCCTGGTTGCGATTGGAGATCCAGGCAGCGTCGACACAATTCGCAAGCTGGCGGGACCCGGACAGCCACTGCCGGTGCGTCTGCAGGCGATCACCGGACTTGTGAACTCTGACTTACCCGCGGCGGCCACGATGGCTGCAGATGCTTTGGCTGGTTCGACCGCAAAGGATGATCCGAAAGCCGTGCTGGATGGATTTTTGAATCGGAAGCAAGGTACGGAAGAGCTCGCTGCGGCCCTAGAAAAGAAGACTCCGAAGATCGATGTGGCCAAGCAGTTGTTGCGTTACATGTACTCTGTTGGCCGGAGCGATCCGGCCTTGTCGGATGTGCTCAGCAAGGCCGCAGGCATCGCTGCCGATCCCGCACCGCCAACTCCAGAGCAAGTCGCCAAGTTGGTCGCAGAAGTTAGCGCGAAGGGTAACGCCGCACGCGGTGAGCAGATCTTTCGCAAAGCCGAAGTCAGTTGCATGAAGTGCCACAGTGTCACCCGCGCAGGGGGCCAGGTCGGGCCCGAATTGAGTGCTGTGGGTGGCTCGTCGCCGGTCGATTACATCGTGAATTCCATTCTCAATCCGAATCTGGCTGTGAAAGAGCAATACGTCACCAAGGTCTTCGTGCTGACCAATGGCATGGTGATGACGGGTGTGATCATCGACCGGGATGAAGTCCGAGTCCGCATTCGCGACGCCGCCGGCCAGACCATCACCGTGCCGACTGCGGACATTGATGAAGAAGTGGAAGGCAAGTCGCTCATGCCGCAGGGGCTGACCAAATTCCTGACTCATGACGAAGTGCTCGATCTCGCGAAGTTCGTTTCGGAGCTGGGAAAACCCGGAGCCTATGGGATCCCGACTGTTCCGACGATCCAACGCTGGAAGCTCCTGCAGAATCCGCCGCAGGAACTGACGAGCGAAGTCCCTCACCTTGAACACATTCGTCAGTTTGTGCTCGGCAGCCAACCGAACGATTGGATTTCCGCCTACGCCCGAGTGGCTGGTGTCCTGCCGCTGAACGAACTTCGCAAGGGCAGTGCGCCGACCGTGTTGATCTTACAGGGCGAACTGGAAGTCACCGCCGAGGGCAAAGTTGCGGTCAACGTGATCTCGACTGAGAAGACGCAGATTTGGGTCGATGCTGAGGCGTTTGATACGCAGCGCAAGTTCGAAGTGTCACGCGCCCCAGGCCGGCATAAGATTACGGTTCGAGTCGAAGTTTCCGATCGGGAAGCACCTGAGTTGAAATTAGAACTGACCAAGCCAGAAGGGACGACGGTCCAATTTGATGTGGTCGGTGGGGCGTAAGCTCCGTGGCCGACGCTGCTAGTGTCGGCGTGACTCCGACGCTAGCAGCGTCGGCCACGGGGTCAGCGCAGTGTCTTGAGATACTTGACAAACTCGGTGTCGAGCTTTTTGAAGTTACCGAAGACGTCTTGGAACTCGGCGACCCGTTGATCGGGCGTCGGAAAGTCGAGCGGTGCCTTGGCCGAAATGTGCGTCAAATACTTGACGTAGTTGGCGACCTGTTTGCGGACCAGGAAATACGTGAGAGCCCAGCTTTCGGCGTAGGCATCCTCGGCCGTGTCGGGGCTGGTCAGGCGGGCGTCGTTGCGGATGAGTGTTTCGATCGAGTCGGTTTCACGTCGCGCGGTCAAAAACTCCTTGAACCGCTTGAGCCTGGCGCGGTTGATCTGCCCGGCCGTCTTCCAGCCCGTCTTGCTACGGATGTCGGGCGTTTCGAAGTAGGTTGCCATCCCTTCCGTCATCCAGAGCGGATTGTCGGCCATGCGCGTATGCAGACCGCAGTTGAAGGCGATCTGATGGGTCGCTTCATGGACCATCGTCGCGACGTTGTACAGGGCCGACTCCAGCCGTTGCTCGATTTCGCCCGCTGTTCTGGCTGATTGGCCATTTCCCGTCTGCGTGAGATCTCGCAGGACAATGCGATTCGTCGGAATGGAGAAATACCCCGGCACATCGGCCACATCCGCGCCCGCGTCAACGGTCGCAAACTCTGCAAACTGAGTCTGTTTCTGGAAGACCACGGCCACCAGTGGAAAGGTGGGATCGACCGTCTTGAAGCCCTGCTTGGCCCAGTACGCTCGGAAGGCCGTCGCCAGTCTCTCGAACAAACCCAGGCACCAATGGGCATACGGTTCTGACGCATTCGTACAAAGTGCGTAACGTTCCGTCGAGTAACTGACGAATCCCGGTCCAAACTCGTGCGTCACTTGTTTGCCGGCTTCTTCCGCGGTCAGAGGCGCGAACGGTTTTGCCGCCGCCCCCTTCTGTTGCAGCTTGTCGGGGGGGACCTGCCAGATTCGTCCATCCGTTCCCTGCAGCAGTAGGCCCCCATCCTGGGCTTCGACCAACACTCTGGCGGTGATCTCGCGGATCTTTTTCTGGCGATCCTCAAACGTGAATTGGCCCGTGGCAAGAGCCGATTCTTCAGCGGCCAGATTCAATGGTCGAACGAGAAGCGAACTGGCCGCCACTGCCAACCACTGGCGTCGATCGAGCTGGAATTCTGAAGGCGAGGCCAAGGTGAGATTCCTGGGAGAGCAACATCGGCCCCCGTGGCAGACGCTGCCAGCGTCTGCGTCAAACGAACGAAACGTAGCACTGCAACTATTGTGTCGTATCCACACTCGCCAGAGCATGGGAATCCACGTTAATTCACCCACGTTCTGGCGAACGTGGCTACATAGAATGTCGTGTGCGAGACAGAAGACGCCATGATAGAATTAAAGGCATCCAGATTACTGGCAACCGATCGTCGTTGAGATACGCATTAAGGAACGGAATGACCACGAATTTTCGCGATACCCTGGAAACCTTTGAAAACCAGTTTCCCGATCGCAACTACACCATCGAAACGATCTGCCCCGAATTCACGTCGTTGTGCCCCAAGACCGGCCAGCCTGACTATGGAACGCTGACGATCAGTTATGTCCCCGACCGGCTGTGCTTCGAGTTGAAGTCACTGAAGATGTATCTACAGTTGTACCGCAACCACGGTTCATTCTACGAGCACGTCACCAATACCATTCTGGATGATCTGGTCGCAGTGACCAAGCCCAGAAGCATGAAAATCGTCGCCGCGTTCACTCCTCGCGGCGGGATTCGGACCAATGTGATCGCCGAATTCACGGCCACCAAGTGAGCGTTATCGCTTTAACAAAAGTTTTGCGCCGACAGAAAGTATGAGTGTACCAGCGTGTGAGGGTATGAGAGTCGAGAAAGGTCGAATCAAATTTCCGGCCCTCTTACTCCGTTACTCTCGCACCCTCATACTCTCAAACGAACTGCGAATGCGTGAACATTAAGTGAAAGTGCTCTAACCTCCGCTTGAGTTGAAATGGACGAACCATTACCACTCGATGTGCCGCACGGAAATGGTTTACCCTGGTGGGATGCCTGGGGCCTGCCATTTCAATTACTGGTGATCGCTGTGGTGGGCTGGTTCGTCTACCGCTGGCTGCGGCCACGTCCGGAGTTTCAGATCGACATTCAAAATCAGATGCCGCGGGTGGTCTGGGGACGAGTCCGCCCGGCGTTTCTCTCCGAGTTGACCGACATGCTGCCGGGGCTGGATGTCGCACGAGGCACGATCACCGGGCACAAAAACGCCCAGCGAATCGTACTCAAATTTTCACGCGAGTTTTCCGCTGCGGCTCAGCAGCAGGTGCGGAATGTCTGGTACGCGAGCTAAAGCTCGTGTTAGGCTCGGCAGGAGCCTCGCCCTCCCATCAATCACCGTGCTGTTGTCCCCGTGCCGTCGGAATGTCCCGACCTCTGTCCAAATAGGCGTTCCGCATTGGCCGTCGTGAGGTTGGCGAATTCGAGGGATGACAATCCGCGGACGCCTGCCAGGCAATCGGCAGTCAGCGTTACGAACGCGGGCTCGTTGCGTTTGCCGCGATTGGGCGACGGGGCCAGGTACGGGCAATCGGTCTCGATCACAATCCGGTCGGAAGGGACCGCCGCCGCGACGGCTCGTAAGGCGTGGTTGTTCTTGAATGTCACCATTCCGGCGAAGGAAATGTGCAGCCCCAGCTCCCAACAGGCTTGTGCGGTTTCCATCGTTCCGGTGAACGAGTGCATGACGCCATTGAGAGGACCGTCCTTGGCCGCCTTGCGAAGTTCCACGACGATGTCTTCGTCAGCATCGCGACAATGAACGACAAATGGCAGGCCCGTCTCTCGGGAGAGCCGCAGATGCCGATGGAAGTATTCAACTTGCAGTTCGATCGGCACGGTCTTCCAATATCGATCGAGACCCGTTTCGCCGATGCCCACCACGCTCGCGTCCTGCACCAGTTCGACGATGGTATCCCAGTCTGCGGGACGCGCCTCGTGAGCATAGTTGGGCTGGATGCCAACGACGGCCGACAGTCGGGGATGCGCTCGTGCCAATTCGACGGCGCGGCGGCTGCTGTCGACGTTGAAACCCACGACGACGATGTGCTTCACGCCCGCTTCGAAAGCGCGCACCAGTACCTCGGCACGATCGGCTTCGAAAGCGTCTTCTTGAATATGGGCATGGGTATCAATCAACTCCATGAAGATACCCTTCTCAAATTCAATTTAAAGAAATGTGGACCGCAAAGGAGAGCAGGAGTCATTTCCGTCCTGGCTTCCCGCGTGCCAATCAAGTGGCAGCCACGACCGGGGGCTGGGGAGCAGCCAGGACCCGCGCGGTATTCAGGATCTCGCGTTCGTTGTTCGCGACAGTCTGCAGAATGATCGTGTCAGGATACTTCTGAGCGGCCGTTTCGAACGCTTTCACAATGTTCGTTTGCGACAGGACCACTTGCTTGAGGAGATATTTCAACGAAACATAGTGCAGATCGGTAAAGGTCGTCGAGTACCCGCCACAGTCAATCACCCAGCCCGATTCCAGCAGCGTGTCGGCCACCAGCGTTTCGTCCTGTTTTTGCTTGGTCACGATGTCTCGCACCGCTGCGAGAGTCTCGCCCTGGTGGCTGTCTTCCGCCGTCCACGGGGAACATTCTCCCAAGTACTGCAGCAGGCTGCGGTGCAAGGGGACGAACAAGGCGTTCAGACTTTGGGGATCAATCGCTGCCATGTAAAAATTTCACTTACGGTCAAAGGGGTCAGACAAAGCCAGGATTTTACTTAGGACAGTGTCGCAGTCCCTGACAGCTTAGCTTCGATTAAGGGAACAGCACCGAAGCCACATCATGGGCCGTGGCACTCAAATATTTGGCTCCCCACATGCCGGTCCACAGCACCAAGACGGCCAGAGCGAATACATACGAACCAGCGGCTGAAGTGAGCGGCACCTTGACTCGGCGAGCATCGTCCTTCGCCGGAGCAATAAACATGAACTTCAACACCCGCACGTAGTAGAACAGGCTGAAGACCGTATTCAGACCCGCAATTGCCAGGACACCCCACATCGCCCAGTGGTAATGCCCAGCCTGGAACAACGAGGAGAAGACCATGAACTTGCCAGTGAAGCCACCAAACGGCGGCATGCCGATCAAGCTGAACATGCAGCAGGCCATGGCGAAGGTCAACACGGGGGCTTGAGTCCACAACCCGCCGAAGTCGGTGATGTCTTCGCTGAAGAGTTCGTTCCGAATGAATGCGGCCACCGCGAAGGCACCGAGGTTCATCAACATGTAAACCCACAGGTAGAACAGCAGGCCTTCGACGGCTCGTGTGGCCAAATCCCAGCGAACTTGTGCATCGGGAACGTGCTTGGTCGCATTCAACAGGACCAGCATCGCCCCGACGGCCATCAACATGTAGCCCGCGTGGGCGATCGTTGAATAGGCCAGCATGCGCTTGATGTTGTTCTGCGAGTAAGCCGCCAGATTACCGAACGTGGCGGTGACTGCAGCCAGCACGGAAATCGCGATACCGAGATAGAAATAGACGGGCACCATCAGGCCCGACTGTTCCGTCGTGGGACCGACGAGTGCCAGCAGGACTCGCAGTAAGAGGGCGAATGCGGCCCCCTTGGAAGCTACTGACAGGAAACCGGCAACCTCTGTCGAGGCCCCTTCGAAAGCATCAGGACCCCAGAAGTGGAAGGGGAAAATCGACAGCTTGAAGGCGAAACCGACCAGAATCATGACGATCGACAACAGCAAGGTCAGCAGCGTGGCGTCCATCTTCAGCGGATGGGTGCCAATCACCATGTTGAGGCGCACAGCCATTTCGGGGAAGTTGGTCGTGCCCAGCAATCCTGCCAGCAGACTGATGCCATAGAGCATGACACCCGCGGCACCCGCGCCGTACACAACGTACTTGAAGGCCGCTTCACTGCTGGTCCGACGACCTTTCAGGAAGCCGACCATCGCATAGCTGGGGACCGACGTCATTTCGATACCCAGGAAGACCATCAACAGATTGTTCGAGCTGATCATCAACAGCATGCCCAGCGTCGAACCGAACAGCAGCGTGTAGAAGTCCGGTGCATCTTCACGGTCAGGCAGACCGGTGAGGCGGGTCAAATAGACCACCAGTTGCAGAAACAGCAACAGGAAGACTTTGAAGAACACGCCGAACGCATCGTAGACCAACAGACCCGTGAACATCGTCTTGTGAACCGCATCTGACGCGGCACCATCGAAATTCTTCAGCGCCAGGAACTGGACCACAGCGACCAGCAAGGCGACCGTCGACCCCAGCAACGCGACCGACTGGCCGGAGAAGACTTTATCCAAGTCAAATAACCGGACAAACAGCAATGCCAGGATCGTGCCGACCACGATCAGTTCCGGCAAAAACATCAGCAGCGAACCATCTGATAAGGTGGGCTGCTGTCCTTGCCATACGCGTCCCAGATCACCGAAGGGATTGGTCCCTACGGTATCCTGCACGACACGTTGGAGAAGTTCCGAAAAATTCATATCACACACCATGGGGAGCTGGCTGCATCCCCTAATGACTTTAATCGTACAACTGGAACTTGCTATTAGCTCGGCTGCGTGGCGAGACACCTCGCCGCTCGCACCGGAATCAACTATTTCTTCTCAACGGCTGCTGTCGTCGTGGCCGGCTTCAAGGACGCTTGATATCCGGCATCCATCGTCGACACGAACTGCTCCGTTGAAGTCTTCATCTTGCTGAACAACGTATCGGGGAAAACTCCCAGGATGATCGCGAAGGCCAACAACGTCAGGCCGACGAAGGCTTCACGCTCGGTCAGCGGAGTAATCGCTTCCGGATGCGGACCCTTGTATTCCGGCCCGAGGTACACTCGTTGCACGGCCCACAAGATGTAGCCGGCAGTCAGGATCACACCCGAGGCCGCGACAATTGCCAGGACCGGGCTGTAATTCCAGGAGCTCAGGACGACGAACACTTCACCGATGAATCCGCACAGACCGGGCAGACCCAGACCGGCGAAGAAGAGGCCAATCGCAATTCCGCCATACAGCGGCATCAGGCCGATCAAACCACCGAACTTGTTCAAATCGCGATGATGCACCCGGTCATAAATCACGCCGACCATAAAGAACATGCCGGCTGACGAGATCCCGTGACCAATCATCTGGAACATGGCTCCGTTGATGCCCTGCAGCCAGAACCGCGAACCATCGACAGAACCGGTATCGGTCAGCTTCCAGACAGCGATACCGAGCAACACGTAACCCATATGGCTGACCGAGCTGTAGGCGACCATCCGCTTAAAGTCAGTTTGAGCCAACGCCGCGAACGCCCCATAGATAATGCTGATGACACCCAAAGCGACCAGCACCAGGCACGCGGCTTGGGCACCAGCGGGACAGATCGGGAAGGCGATTCGCAGAATGCCATAGCCACCCATCTTCAACAGCACACCAGCCAGAATCATCGAGATCGGCGTCGGGGCTTCAACGTGAGCATCAGGCAACCACGTATGGAACGGCCAGACCGGCACCTTGATCGCAAATCCGATGAACAACAGCACGAACGCCGTCAATTGCACTGCAGGCGAATAGGCGAGGTCCGGAATGAGACCCTGGCCAATCGCCGACAGTTTCAAAATGTTGAAGGTCGGGAGAGTATCGCCGCCACCGCTGCCGAAGTACAGCATTAACAGGGCGATCAACATCAGGATCGAGCCGAACAACGTATAGAGGAAGAACTTGATCGCGGCGTATTCACGACGCGGTCCGCCCCAGATACCGATGAGGAAATACATCGGCAGTAACATGACTTCCCAGAACACGTAGAACAGGAAGAAGTCGAGTGCCAGGAAGACGCCCATCATGCCCGTTTCGAGCAGGAGGTACAGAATCAGGTAGCCCTTAACTTCCTTCTGGATGCTCCATGAGGCAACCATGCCCAGGAAGCTGATCAAACCGGTCAAGAGGACCAGCGGCACGCTGATGCCGTCATAGCCGAGGCGATATTCGATGTTCCAACCGGGAATCCACTTGGTGGAAACGCCGCGTTGTTCGTACTGCTTGGCGATTTCTGCCGACTTGAAGCCCCCGGCGTCTTTCGAGACCAGTTCGGGAGCCTTGGGCTGGATGCCTGGATCGGTCGGATCGAACACGCCCCAGGTCAAATAGATCGACAGCAGGAACGTGGCGAACGTGATGGCCAGTGCGAAGGCTCGCATGGTCTCCACGGACTCTTTCTTGATCAGTGCCACGCCCGCGGCACCAGCCGTGGGGAGGAAGATAATCGCAGTCAGCAGCCAGAATGTGTCGTTCATGTTTCGTCAAACGTCTCGATGATCAAGCCGAGCCAGTGTGTTAGTTTTACAGGCTGGAACGGGCCAATTAGTTGGGGAAGAACATGATCAGCAGGGCAAAAATACTCAGCAGGCCGACCGCAATAAACATCACATAGTTTCGCATCCGCCCGGTCTGCACCACGCTGAGCGAACGGCCAATCGCAAACGTCCAGATGCCGACCGTATTGACCGCACCGTCGACGATTGTCTCATCAAACTTCCGATCCCAATCGCTGACCTTAACGGCCGCCCTGGCAGTCGCATGCAGGAATCCATCAAACACCACGCGGTCAATTGCCGAGCACCAGCCCGCAACCACATGGGTCGGCCGGACAAATAGCATGTCGTAGAACTCGTCGAAGCCCCACTTGTTGACCAGGAACCGATGCAGCCCGCTGAACTGCGCCTTGATTTCACCGGCATTCACCCAGCGAGCTCCATAAACCACGTAAGCACATGCGGCACCGGCAAAAGCCACAATCAATGCCAGAGTTCCCGCTTGAGCATGATTGGCATGAATGGCTGCATGGCCGGGAAGCTTCAAATTGAGCAATCCCTGGCCGAGGTATTCGGTCTGAGCAACGTATCCACCCGCCACGTTTGACGGTTCGCTGTCGAGCAGCAACTTGAACAGGATGCCCCCTTCACCACCAAACGCACAGAACGCAGCGAAGAACGACAGCACGACCAACGGTCCCACCATCACCCACGGTGATTCGTGAGCATGATCGTAAACTTCCTTATCGCGAGGTTCCCCGGCGAAGGTGTAGAACCACAGGCGGAACATGTAGAACGCAGTGATACCGGCACCGGCCAGCGGGAGGAAGAACAGCAGATAGTGGCCGTTCAACTTCATA
Organism: Planctomycetaceae bacterium; assembly: GCA_021732415.1. Taxonomy (GTDB): domain Bacteria; phylum Planctomycetota; class Planctomycetia; order Planctomycetales; family Planctomycetaceae; genus JAKFVC01. The sequence continues at coordinate 11,666 of JAKFVC010000290.1, read as the reverse complement.
TAGGTCAGGGCGGTAGCGACAATCGCATCCTTCGAGTGATATCCCGAGAACGCAATCGGATCACCACCGGGCAGCGTAACGTAGGGGATTGCCAAACCGGCAATCGCGATCACACCGACCAACATGGTATAGGCCGTAATGGGCATCTTACGTCGCAGGCCACCCATCTGGGGCATTTCCTGGACGTGGTGGCAACCATAAATCACGCTACCAGACGCCAGGAACATGAGCGACTTGAAGAAGGCATGGGTGATCAAGTGGAACAGGCCCGCAGCCCAGCCACCCAGACCCAATCCCAGCATCATGTAGCCGAGCTGGCTGATCGTCGAGTAGGCCAGGACCTTCTTGATATCGGTCGCCACAACGGCAATGGTCGCCGCCAGGAAGAGGGTGATCGCGCCAATGTAGGCGATGACCAGCAACACTTCCGGAGTAAACATCGGATAGAAACGGCCGACCAGATACACACCAGCCGCGACCATCGTCGCCGAGTGCACCAGGGCCGAAACGGGGGTCGGACCTTCCATCGCGTCCGGCAACCAGGTTTGCAGCGGGAACTGAGCACTCTTGCCGATGCAGCCGCCAAACACACCCAAGCCGGCTGCAACCAGTAACCAGTAGGGAATCGTGCGTTGCTCGCCATTCGCTGTGGTCTGGATGTGGTTGTCTTGATTCTTGAAGACGACCTCAGCCTTGCCCGATTCCGGCACGTGCAACTTCATCTGACCATCGTTGCCGCGCACCATCGAGAACAAACCGGGTTGGGTTTGGCCGTTCGCGGGCAAGTCACCGAACTGGAAGTTGCCGAACCAGGTCCAGACGATCATCAAACCGATCAGGAACCCGAAGTCGCCAACGCGGTTCATGATGAACGCTTTGTTGGCCGCGTTCGAAGCCGACTTGCGCTCGGTGTAGAAACCAATCAGGAAGTAACTGCAGACACCGACCAATTCCCAGAAGATGAAGACCTGGAAAATATTTCCGGCCAGCACCAATCCGAGCATCGAGAAGCAGAACAGCGACAGGAACGAGAAGAACCGGTGGAAGCGTCCGGGGCGGTGCAGATGCCCGTGCGACGTGTGGACCTGATGGTCAGCGTAATTATCGGTGAGCTCTTCGCTCATGTAGCCAATCGCGAAGATGTGAATGCAACTCGCGATGAACGTGACCATCGTAAACATGACCAGCGTCAGGCTGTCGATGTAATACGACAGGGAGATATCGAGCGAACCAAACTGTGCGAGGCGATAAAACAGGCCCGTAAACACGACCTTGGGAGCCGAGTGGTGAGCTCCCCCATGACCATGCTCCCCCGCCGCGTGACCGTGATCCGCTGCTGCGACCGTTGCCGGATGGGCGTGGTCATCGTGCTTGGCGGGCTCCTCTTTTTTCGCGTGGTCGTCCTTCTTACCGTGATCGTCTTTTTTCGCGTGATCGTCTTTCTTGGCGGCCCCATCCTTGGCAGCGTGTGCGTCGGGCTTGGCATGATCATCGTGAGCGTGTGCCGCAGCAGCCGGTTTCGCCTCACCGTGAGCACCTGCGGGATCGGCATGGGCTGGAGCCGTTCCGTGGGCATCACCGTGGGCCGCACCATGATCTTTGAGAGCCGACCATTGCGTGTGACCGCCCCACGTCATCAAGGCCGCAAAACTGCAGACGAAGCCGGTGACGATGCAGATGACCGAGAGATAGGCCGCATTCTTACTGTAGCGACCCCAGACCCAGCCCCCGCCGATCAACTCGACGACAAAGCCCAGCAGCGGCAGCAACCAGGCAATGGTCAGCAGCCACTTCAACGTCAGGCCAATTTGTACTGTTTGAGGATCCATATTCCACCTGCGGGCAAATTCGCCGCGTTGCTGGACATCGAAGGACGTCCTGACCGCGTCGAATTAAACCGCGTTGAGTCTGACTAAAGCTGGTTGAAAACTCACCCTGCTGAAAACTACAGCTTATTAACCAATCGATTGCGCGGAGTGAGTGTGTGAGAGTTTCGGAGTGAGAGAGTATGAGGGTGATGACAGTTCCAGTTATTGGACGACATCGTGACCCCGTGACTCTCACACACTCATACTCTCACACCCTTACGATTGCGCAAACGTTAAGTGAAACCGCCCTAACCCTGCAATTGATTCGCTTGATCGACGTCGATCGTCAAATGGTTGTTGTAGAAGCTGAGGGCAATCGCCAGCGCGACGGCCGCTTCGGCTGCTGCCAACACGATCACGAACAACGAAATCACCTGGCCGTCGAGCCCCAGTTTGGTGTAGTTGGCAAACGCCACGAAGTTGATGTTGGCTCCGTTGAGAACCAGTTCAACACCCATGAGCACGCCGATGCCATTCCGCTTGGTCGCCATACAGACGACACCCGCGACGAACAACACGGCCCCCACCAACAGATAGCTACTGAGATCCACGGACAAGCCTCGATTTTGAGGATCGAAACGATACTTTTTTAAAACTGCTTTAACACTCACCGGGAAAAACTTCACCGGAGAATGATTCATTATTCATTCGGTTGGACACGACGTTTGGCACGTGCCAGGTACGCCGCACCGATCAACACCACCAGCAAATGGACCGACGCGATTTCAAACGGCAACAAGTAACCGGTGCTGAGAGTTTTCGTTCCCGGTGCCAAGTCACGATCGGGTCGCATCCCGAGAAACGCCATGCCTAGCGGATGGCCAGTATTGCCTTCTTCGGGCTTGTTGTATCCGTGATTCAATTCCTGACGCGCCAGCAGCGGTTGACCGTGATTGGTCGCTGCCACGACGGCATTCCAATTCACCGAACAGACCGAACTTCCCAGCAAACCCAACAGCAGAAACGCCACGATACCGGCGAGAAACAATTCCCCCGGCCGCGTCTGCATCTTGGAAAACGGGCCGCTCGCCGTCAGCATCACGCCGAAGACCAGCAGCACCAGCGTACCGCCGACGTACACCAGCAATTGAGCCGTGCCGACGAAGTCCGCATTCAGCAAAAAGAACAGTCCGGCCGATGCTCCCAGGGAGACGATCAGCCAGAATGCCATGCGCACGACATTCTGCGTCAGGACCACCGCAATGGCCCCGCCACAAGTTACCGCCGCAAATACCCAGAACAACAGTTGATGGCCGGTCATGCCTCTTTCCCGGACCCTTCCTTAATGATGACGGCAGATGGTGCCGGATGCTTGGTGGAGTCACTCTTGTCAGCCGGCTTCACAGCCGCAGGCTTCGCATTGTAGACCCGGTTGCCCATGGGATAAGGACGCAGGTCGGTCTGCCCGGCCGTCATCGGCAGCGAATACAGGAACAACGGCCAGACGGTCGCGCCCAAAAACAGCGCACAGCTAATCGGTAACAGGTATTTCAAACACGTCATCATCACCTGATCGATGCGGAGCCGCGGCAAAGTCCACCGCACCCACATCTGGAAGAACACCAGGCTGGTCGCCTTCGTGATGAAAATCGCCAGGCCAATCACGTTGACGGTGTATTGGCCCAACCAACCGCAACCTTCGCGAGCCACGAATGCGTCCATCGATTCAATGATATGGACGCCGTCGTACCAGCCGCCGAGGAAGAGAAACACTGCTATTCCACTCACGGCGAACATGCTCGCGTACTCAGCCATAAAGAAGTACGACCAGCGGATACCGCTATATTCCGTATGGAAACCAGCCACCAGTTCGCTTTCGGCTTCGGCCAGATCGAACGGGGCGCGCTTGACGCTGGCTGTCGCCACGGTGAAGTAGACGAAAAACGCTACGAAGGTGAATGGGTTCTGAAAAATCAGCCAGTTCCAGAATCCACCGGCCTGGAAGCGTCCAACCTCAACCAGATTCAGGGATCCGGTCGCGATCACGGGAACCAAGGCACAAATCGCCATCGGAATTTCGTAACTGACAACTTGAGCCGCCTCACGCATGCCGCCGAAGAGGGCCCACTTGGAACCGCTCGAATAGCCAGCGAAGACGACGCCCAAGACTTCGAGAGACATCAAAGCCAGCATGAAGAACAGGCCGACTTCCAGGTTCTGGACGACAAAACCGTTGCCGAACGGCAATGCGATAAATGCTCCAAATGATGCCACGAAAACAAGATAGGGCGACATCCGAAACAGCATGCGGTCTGCCTCAGCCGGGCAGAGATCCTCTTTTTGAATCAGCTTCACACCGTCAGCCAGCGTCTGCAACCAGCCGTAGGCACCACCGACGCGAGTCGGACCGAGGCGGTCCTGGATACGTCCGGCCACTTTACGTTCGAGCCAGATGAAGATGAGCGGAGCAACGCCGAAGAACGTGAGGATCAACACGACATGGATCAAAGCCGCAATCGTAAAGGCTATCGACTCGTTCCCTGGCAACTTCCAGTAGAGGAGCGATTCCAGCACATATTCACCAAGCGAATTGGCAGCGATCAACGGCATCATGTCGTTCAATTTCCTAGTCGGCCCCTGCGTTGCGCACAGGGAACACGCCCCCTCACGGCTGAAGGCAGGCTGAACTATGCCAAATGTGCTCGCGGGATTCAAGCGACTGACCTATCAGAAGCATGCACCGCGAACCACTTTGCGGGAAAAGCTCATGGAGTTTTCTCAGGATTTCTCAATGTTGAGATTTGTTCGCCGCGCGAAGTTCTCAACAGGGGGAAGATTACTGGAATGTAAGGCGTTGGAGGAATGACTAATGACTAAATCCTAATGTCTAAAAGGGGACGCAAGCGTGGAGGGAACGATGGTGGCGAGCCCGATGTTGGCCGCCGCGTCGGACCTGGAGATAGGATAATCCTTTTAGACATTAGTCATTAGACATTAGGATTTTTCCCCTCCAACAGCTCCAGCAACAGGTTGTCATGCGGGTACGGGTGCCCCTTGTGTTGCGTGAAGGCTTCGCCGTAGGTCTTGCCGATTTCCTTCCCCCGCTTGCTGCTCCAATTGGTGCAGCTGTCGAGGTATTCGTCGATTCCGTGTTGTCGGAACAGCCAGCCGCGCTGGCTTTCGTGACAGGCGAGCATCTCGATCTTCAGTGCGAAGGTGTCGCTGATATCGAGGATGAATTCCGGCGGAATCTGCCGGCCGTACCAGTCGATCCCTTCGATGGGGTCCACATAGTAGAGGTGCGGGATCTTGGACAGCGGAGGTGCGGGATTGGCCTGGCACGTGTCGTAATTCGGTGCAGATGCGGCGAAACACGCATCGCGGACCAGGCGGCTGGTCATTTCGTGGTCGCTCATGTAGTCGATCGGCGGGGCCGTCATGACGATATCCGGCCGAGTCTTTCGGACGGCCTCAGTCACGCGGCGCCGGCTGTCGTTGTCGACGATGATCTGCAAATCGCGAAATTCCAGGCAGAGGTACTCGGCGCCCAGTAAATCAGCCGCCTTTTTCGCTTCAGCCCGCCGGACGGCCGCGATTTGCAACGGTCCCAGTTCGGCACTGCCACAGTCGCCGGGGGTCATGGTGGCGATGGCGATTTCGCAGCCCAGCTGCTTGAGTCTCGCGAGGGTCCCCGCGCATTGGATTTCGACGTCGTCCGGGTGGGCGTGGATTGCGAGGATCCGGGGGCGTTTTGTCATTTCAGCCATTGCAAACTCGATTGCGAAGATGTTTGATAGATTTGAGCGTTTCAATAATTGACATGAATCGCGACGTTTTTGGTCGATAATTCATGTTGTTGCGTGTTGTATTTTGCGAGAACCCGATGATGATCGTCCCGCAACAGGCTGATCATGATGTCCGCGCCCGCGGATGACAAGGATTCCACGTTCGTCATGGCCACTTCTTCTGCCTCCCGAGCCCAACGCCTGCCAGCTCAGTATTTGCGGCACACCAAGATTCCCACCTTGATGTTCCGCAATTCGCGCGAAGCGGCCAAGCATGTCGCGCTGATGGTCGAAAGCCTGATTCGTGAAAACAACGCTGCCGGCAAGCCGACGGTCCTGGGATTGCCGACTGGATCAACGCCGGTGGGCATCTATCGCGAACTGATTCGCCTGCATAAAGAAGAAGGACTCGATTTTTCGCTCGTCGTCACGTTCAACCTCGACGAGTATTTTCCCATGACGGCCGATTCGATGCACAGCTACAACTGCTGGATGCATGCGAACTTCTTCGATCATGTGAATATTTCTCCAGCAAATATTCATATTCCCGCGGGACATGTGGTTCTGGACGATATCGAAAACTGGTGCGCGGAATACGAAGAGGCGATCCGCCAGGTCGGGGGGATTCAACTGCAACTCCTCGGGATCGGACGGACCGGACACATTGCCTTCAACGAACCGGGCAGTTCGTTCAATTCGCGGACTCGACTGGTGGCGCTGGATCCGGTGACTCGCAAAGATGCCGCCGCCAGCTTCTTCGGTGAGGACAACGTTCCCGTCCAGGCGGTCACGATGGGCGTCGGCACGATTCTGGAAGCGCGCAAAATCGTGATCATGGCCCTGGGGGATCACAAATCCAAGATCGTACGAAAAGCGGTGGAAGGCGACGTGACCGATGAAGTCACTGCCAGCTACCTGCAACGCCATCCGAACGCGTTATTCGTCCTGGATGATGCGGCGGCCAGCGAGCTGACCGCGATCAAAACTCCCTGGCTGGTGGGGCCCGTCGAATGGAACCCCATGCTGGAACGCAAAGCCGTCATCTGGCTGGCTCGGGAATTGAAAAAGCCGTTGCTGAAGCTCGAGAAAAAGGACTTCATCGAACACTATCTGCATGATCTCGTCCGCAACGGCCGCACGGCTGATGAGCAACGCGAACGGGTGTTCGGCGGCTTGCTGCGGGGGATTTGCACTCATCCTGCCGGCACTGAAAAGTGTACGGTAATCTGCTTCAGCCCGCATCCCGATGACGATGTGATTTCGATGGGGGGCGCGCTGATCCGCATGGCCGATCAAGGTCATGATGTGCATGTGGCCTACATGACCAGCGGCAACATCGCCGTGTTTGATCACGATGCGTTGCGGCATCTCGATTATGTCAAGCAGTTCAACGAGGTTTTCGGCCTGCAGACGCCCGCTGGGCTGGCGCTCGACAAGAAGATCCGTGATTCCCTGTCCCACAAGCAGCCGGGTTCGCCCGATATCCCGGAATTGCTGGAAATCAAAGGCCTGATTCGCAAAACCGAAGCCACCGCCGCGGCCATCTGCGCAGGCGTTCCGGAGGAGCGACATCACTTCTTGAACTTGCCGTTCTACCAGACGGGCAAGGTGGAAAAAGCCCCGGTTTCAGAGGCCGATTCCGACATCATCAAGGCGCTCTTGCGGAAGCTTAAGCCGGCACAGATTTATCTGGCGGGTGATCTGTCAGACCCGCATGGGACGCATCGCATGTGCGCGAGTGCGATTTTCCTGGCGTTGCGGGACATCAAGGACGAACCGTGGTTTCCCGAAGTCTGGATGTACCGCGGAGCCTGGCAGGACTATGAACCGCACGAGATCGAGCGGGCGGTCCCGTTAAGCCCCGAATTGATTACGCGGAAGAAATTGGCGATCTTCAAGCACGAATCGCAGAAAGATGCCGCCTTGTTTCCGGGCAACGACGAACGGGAATTCTGGCTACGGGCCGAGGAACGGACCAAGAACACCGCGTGCATCTATAATCAGTTGGGGTTGCCTGAGTACTATGCCATCGAAGGCTTTGTACAATGGCGCGGGCAGTTGGTGTGAGTTGTTGTCGGCCCGGCGGTGAAGTGATCAAAGTGTAGGATTGAGCCACAGAATGACACAGAAGAAACACAGAAAGGAACTGCTTCTACTTTTTTGACTTCTGTGTTTCTTCCGTGTTCTTCTGTGGCTAAAAAGCCTGGGGCCAATTACCAAGAGTCGTATTCAACACCAGCAATCCGTTAGTCAGTCAATTACAAGGATCGCGTTTCAGCCGCATCATGCGTCGTACCATTGGATTTCTGATGCAACTTGCCGTCCTGGCCTTGTTGCCGATGTTGATTATCTGGCAGCTGACGTTCGGATTCCGGCTGATTCTGATGCCGATGTTGACCCTGGCCGGCATCGTGGTCTTCACGACTGGCCACTGGCTGCGCGATGCATAGGATCACCTCGGAGAAGGTCCCGTATTCGCTTTGCACGTGGCAATCGCCGATGCTGCTGGTCAAGAACATCCTCTCTTTCACGTTCGCATGAATCTCTATGAATATATTGAGGCCGTAAAAGATGATTGGCGCGGTCTTCTCGCAGCGTTTTCGAAACGGTAGCGGAATTTGCTGTCTGTTGATTGCAATAACGACGATCGCCTACGTTCCCTTGCTCAAATGTGACTTTGTCAACTTGGACGACCCGATCTATGTGACTGAAAATTCGGCTGTCGCTTCGGGTCTGTGCTGGAACAGTATTGTTTATGCATGGACCACGAATGATTTGGGTAATTGGATTCCATTGACGTGGTTGTCATTCGAGTGTGACGCCGCGCTGTTTGGGATCAATGCGACAGCATTTCATGTGACGAATTTAGTCTGGCACGTCTTGAATGTTTGTCTGCTCTACTTGGTGCTGTACCAGATGACGGGTGCATCAGGTCGCAGCACGGTGGTTGCCGCTCTATTCGCGGTGCATCCCTTGCACGTCGAGTCGGTCGCGTGGGTTTCCGAACGCAAGGATGTCCTGAGCACCTTCTGGTTGCTGATGACCTTGCTGGTCTATGAACGCTACGCACGCCACCCGACCCGCCTCGGGATGACATGTGTGGGCGTCACAATGGTTCTTGGTCTGCTCGCCAAGCCGATGCTCGTGACGTTGCCTATCCTGCTGTTACTGGTAGACATTTGGCCGCTCCGAAGGCTGCGCATTCCTGCGCAATGCCAGATACCGGACGAGCTATATGCAGCGAGAACAGGATTGCAATTACTTACTGAGAAGCTACTACTCATATTCCTGTCGGTAGCCGATGGCCTGATTACGATTATTATTCAGCGGTCGGAAGGGGCAATGGAGGCCTGGGATCAGTTTCCCGCATACCAGCGTGCGTGTTATGCGATTCAGGGTTTTGGCTGGTATCTGTGGACAACGCTCTACCCGTCCGGCCTCTCCGTCTACTACCCATTTAAGCCATTGTCATTTCCACTGGTCTCGCTTTCGGCGCTCGTTTTAATAGCGGTTTCCTTCTATGTAGTCGGGTATCGCGACCGACGGCATCTCGTAGTCGGCTGGCTGTGGTTTGTGATCGCGTTGCTCCCGGTGAGCGGACTGCTGCAAGTCGGTGGCCAGGCACATGCGGATCGGTACGCTTATATACCCCACATCGGGCTTTTCGTGGCGGGCGTTTGGGAGGCCGAATATTGGTTCGTGAAATGGTCCGCCGGACGATATCTGGCAATGACAGCTGCCGTGACGACAATTGCGCTATGCATGGTGCTCTGTAGTTTTCAGACCATAGTGTGGTCCAACAGCGAGACACTGTGGACACACGCACTGGAACTGGACCCCGACAATTATGCGGCTCACGCGAATTTGGGGGTTTACAAGCAAGGTCAGCGGGATTTTGCCCGCGCCGAATTTCATTTGCGACGCGCTGTCGCCTTGCGTCCGGCGTGGGTGTTGGCGATCACCAATTTGGGTTGGCTTCATGTTCAGCGCAAAGAATGGGAGCAGGCGGAAGAATCTTTTGCATGGGCGCTGCGGGTCGATCCGAAATCTACGACTGCGCGAAACGGATTGGCCCAAGTCCGTGCCCGACGACCGGCTGTATCGGCCCCGGTACGGGATGGCCACCAGCCCGATAACGACGCCATTGTGTCGAATCGTCTCGGCCTGAAGCACGCCAGGCGTGGCGAGTTCGAGACGGCATTGCGGCATTTTCGGGAAGCGATCGCGATTGCTCCTGAATACGGGCACGCTCACAACAACGCGGCGTTGGCCTTAGGTGAACTGAAACGTCCCGATGAAGCCGAGACGCATTTCCGGCTGGCTTTGAAATTTGACCCGGACAACCGAAATTTTCATGTCAATCTTGGGGCATTGCTGGAATCGCAGCGAAATTGGAACGAGGCTCGTAAACACTATCAAATCGCTCTGCGGCTGAACCCGAATGATGTTGAGGCACAGCAGCTCTTGGAGAGCCTCTTGAAGAATTCGGCCACCCATCAGTGAGCCGAATGAATTGTCTTGATTTCCTGAAATAACTCACCCGAAAATCGTGCTCGATTTCGGAGCCCCAAAAATATTCGGTTCACGGCATCTTCATCAAATCTTCACAATTCGCTGCTATAAGGTTTTTCGTAATCGGTGTTAAGTGCTGCATTTCACGCCGCGCAGAGGTCTGCCGGCATTCGGTGCTCGAGATTTAATCAGGAACGGCGACTCGATGAACGGACGAATTAACCGTTGGATATGTTTGGGATTGGTCTTGGCCGCAACCGTTGGTTGCGCCGTTGAGGACGACGGAGCTGAATACAGACTAAATGTGGTTGGAGGCGACATCAAGATCAATGGCAAACCGCCTGCGGAAGGGACAATCGTAACGTTACATCCGAAAGACGGTGGGCCGAGCGATCAACAGATCTACGGAGTTTATGACGCAGACCTGGGAAGATACGGTATCATGACCGTTAAGGACGGTGAGACCCTAGCGGGTGCTCCCGAAGGCGAATATATCGTGACTGTCCAGTCGCCCAAAAACAAACCAGGTGCCATTCCAGCCAAGTACGGAAACCCGAAGACCTCGGGATTGACCATGGAGGTCAAGCCGGGGGCCAATGCTGCCCCGGAAATTACTCTGGCGCCTTAAACCTAACGCTGGATGTTAAGACAGTGGTCATAGTCGCTGCGCAGCTTTCGCAGCGAAGCAGATCAACACAATCTCGGAATATCCAAAGTCGCCGCAAGATGCTGACATCTTGCGGCGACTTTGTGCGTAAATGCCCTTGCCGTACGGCCCTCGCAATCAGCTCTCTGCAAATCCGGCGGCGTGCGCTCTCTGATCTGTCCGTGCTTGAATCGCAATGTTTGGGCCGATGGCTCCGCCAATTCATGGACGGCGTACCGTGGATGCACTCATGGAATGGTCAACCATCCCTGCGGCATTCCAATTTCGACTTAGCGCACAACGGATGGCCTCAAACTCGGGCAACGTTAAGACATACTGCCGTGGATGAGAACCGCGATTGCGAGCGGGTGAACTATCTCGTCTTGTGCGATCCTGAAACGCACGTTTTGAAGTTGCCTGATTTCAACGCTGTCTCGGCCACTGAGGAAGAGGCGGACGCGCACAAGTCATGGGTTGCCAGCTGTTAACGGGTGATCAGCGAGACCAGTGGGCTTGTCTATCAGCGGCCATTCGTGGTGGACCGACACTGCCTGCCACCCAAAGAATGACACCGCCCGAGGACAGTCAGGCTGCCCCCGGGCGGTTGAATCAACGTTGTCGTCTCTGATGCAGACTAATTTTTCACGATCAACTTTGCTTAGAATTCACCAATGGGTTGGCCATCCTTGGGATTGCAGAGTCGGCGGAGGGTATTGAAGTCGAGGCTGTCTGACAGGAAGCGGACGCTACCGTCACCGAGCAGCGCGTGAACGCCACCCGTGTGCAGACTGAACGGTTCGTCGTTCGAGCCGCAATTGTTAAACTGGTAGGGGCACGGGCCGGTGGTCGTGGTGGAGCCGGTCTTATTGTTGTTGATCTTCTGCCGGGCGGGGCCTGCACCAACTCGGGCCACAT
>JAKFVC010000199.1 GCA_021732415.1 Planctomycetaceae bacterium | reverse complement strand
GGGTGCAGGTTTTGCTGCGGGCTTGGGGATCGGCTTGGCTGCCGGCTTGCGGACTTCCAGCGATTCCGTCGGCGATTCATTGAACAGGTCGATGATGTCATCGTCGTCCATCGGCTTGGGAGCCGCCGGTTTACCGCTGGAAGCGACCGGTCGGGATGGGACCGACGCCGGCCGACTGGGGGGCGCTGCCGGCTTGGGTGCGGGTCTCGATGCGGCGGGAGCCGGTTGAGATGCAGGCCGCTTGGCAGGCGCACTCGTTCCACAATCGGGGCAGATTCCCCGGGCGTTCAACACCTCGCCACATTTATTACAGAGCGCAACGGGAATATCGAGATCATCGAGATTGAGCTCTCTGGAAGGCGACTTGGTGCTCGAAGTAGGCTTGGGGACCGGCCTCTGCTGCGATTCCACGGGCTTGATCGATGGTTTGGAATTGACCATCGGACGTGACTTCTGAATCATCGTCTGCTCGGCCGCGTTATGGACCTGCTCGTTGCCCAGTTCAATCCGCAAATCGTCGTCATCATCGTCGTCTGCGATTTCCTGAGGCCGCAGATTCTCGGTCCGAGCGAGCTCGGTGGTGGCTTCCTTGCCGCTGGTCACGTCTTTCGCCGACACATGCACGCGAGCACTTTCGTCGTAACGAATCGTCACCGCAATTTCCGAGTCCCGCTTCAGATTCTTGGGGAGATCCTCGATCACGCAGTTCCCCAGCTGGACGTACGGCAACTCCGGACGGGCCCCACTTTCGACGATATGCAGATGCACCCGTCTCTGGTTCTCGATCACAGTGCCAAACGTCTGAGTGGCCGACGCGGGGAGCGGTGTATTGGGCTGGATCAAGTAGTGCGGGACGCGGGTATTCGTTTTCACATCGCGAATCAAGATCCCCAGACCACGCGCCGTCACGCTTTTCTGCTGGACTTTCTTTAACTTCGCCGCGACTTCCACCGACAGAATCGACTTTACGAACTCGCTCTTGCTGAGCAGCATGCCCGCGTAGTACGTGGCCCCGTGGGCAATCGACTGGTCGGGAGATAACGAAGTATTAATCGTCCGGCCACTCAGCCGTTTCAACATCCCCTGAATCATCGGCATGCGGGATGATCCACCCGTCATCAACACAACGTCAACCTTCGCCCAGCCCAGCTTGTTCTCTTTCAGCAGTTGCTTGGTGATATCTTCCGTCCGCTGAACCAGGGGCGCGGTCAATTCGTTGAACTTCGCTTGCTCGACTTGATACGACTTGCGGTGTCCGGCATGCTGCACATTGATGGTGGTTCGCGGACGGACGGTCAGGCTGCGTTTGGTCTGCTCGACCTCCCAAGAGAGATACTGCAAACTTTCCGGGTTATCTCGCGGGTCTGAAGCAAAATCCTTGGTGAACCGCTCGGCCGTGTCGTCGAGCAACGTCTGATTGAAGTCGATACCACCGAGGTGCAAATCACCCGTACTGGCCACGACGCGAACTTCATCCTGCTTGTACCGCACCAGCGACAGGTCGAACGTACCGCCACCCAAGTCATAAACGAGAATCGTCTGTTCGTTGGCGAGTTCGGTGAACCAGATCCCTTCGGTCCCCAGCACATAGCACAGCGCCGCAGCGACCGGTTCGTTGATGATGTCAATCTGCTTCAGCCCCGCCTTGCGACCGGCATCAGCCGTGGCGGCTCGCTGAGCGTCACTGAATTGGGCCGGGACGGTGATCACCGCCTGTGTGATCTTGCCGAACTGCTTTTCGGCATTCGAAATCAACTGCCGCAGCACGATGGCCGAAATGTCGGTGGGCGAGTAGCTCTTATTGCCAATCGTCCATTTCTTCTTCGGATCGCCCATGTAACGTTTGGCGTTCTGGACAACGCGTTCGGGCCTGGCAACCGCGTTACGCAACGCCTCGACACCCACAACCTCTTCGCCCTGATCAAAGAATACGACCGACGGAGTCGACAGCTCGCCTTCCGGATTCGGGACGGAAATGGGTTCCCCGTGCTCGTTGAGCGCAGCGATGCACGAGTAGGTCGTACCCAGATCGATGCCCACGGCTTGTGTCGCCTGCATGGTGGACGCAGTCCTTGGTCTGAATGATATTGAAGTGCGGTTGAAGTTCGCCGAAATCGCATATCAATGCAGATTCCATCCCCGAGATTTCGGAAATGTCAGTGTCGCACGCTGAAAGGAGTCGCGTCAAGCCACACTGCGATGGGAATACCTTCATGCGTCCGCATCGCTCAAGCATCGGCCTGGTACAGGCTACGGTTGGACCGCCGCTTGTTTCTCAATCGCTGTCCACAAAGCATCAGCAATCGCCTGCATCCCCTTATCGCCGGGGTGGTTTCCAACCGCTGCGTTTTCAAACTTACGTTCCGAGGTCGCAAAATTGGCGCGATCTCTGCCGAGTTCGCCGATCCTCAAAAAGACCGCTTTGGCGTCAGCCGACGCCCGCTCCATCCCGTTGTCCTTGGCTGGATCGGCCCAGAACGAACTGCGAACCACGATCACGGGATTCCCATGTTTCTTTAATGTGTCCAGCAACCTGGCAAACGCCGCCTGGTATTTCACCTTGGCCTCTTCCGAGGCCAGCGCGGGGACGTTTTCACCGATCGCAACAATGACCAGATTGGGCTCAAATGCCAACTCGTCCTGCAGTCCTGCTTCCAGATCATAAGTTTCAAACTGGCGCTCAAAATCAGCGATATTCTTGACCATGATTTGGGGCTCGCCTCCTGCGGCTTTGGCGATTCTGGCGGTCAGCAGGTGGACATAGTCTTTCTCCGGAGCGGACGCGGCCATTCCGCAATTCAATGTCCAGCCGATCTTCGGTGCCGGGCCATGCAGGGTGATGCTGTTTCCCAAATACAAGACCTTGGCAACCTGCAAGCTGCCGACTCGCAAATCCTTCTGACGCGCTGCAGAAACCTGACCGTCTTCCGCGAGCCCGCAAGTCAACATGCACATCAATGAGGCCAAAAATACGGCACATATTCGAGTCCACATAATCCTGTTCCTTCTAAATCCAAGCCAGCGACCTGTTCCGCAGAAACGCAGCTGTGGAAATCCAGACTCGTCACGGCCATCGAACCAATGATACGAAAACATCCCCGGCGCTATCAGCGCGCTGAGGATGTTTCAGGCGATATCGATGATCTTTACCAACCGCCCGGCAAGCGATGTGCCGAAACCAGAAGTCTCCCGACACGAGCCCACCTGCTTTCGCTTTCGCACATCATAAAAAAATGCCGCAACGAGCTTAAGCCTCGCGCGGCAGATTGCCCAATGTGTTGATCGATAACCGCACTGGGAAATTCCGTCCTAGTGTCAGTCCTAATCAACCTTGATATCGTACGAGTTATCGCCCTTTTTGATCGCCGTTGTCAGGCCACTGGTCTGTGCCACACGGTACTTCTTGGGGATATTCGCCGGATCAGCTGGCTTCACAGGCGGGGCATTCGCCACCATGGCTGGGACGACCGGCTTCGGAGCAACCCTTACAGCATAGCTGCCTTCCGGCAAATTCGTGGCCGAGTACGCCCCTTCTGCCGCCAGATCACCGACGACATCCGTCTTCAAAGTCACATTCGTAAAGATCACCTGCCCCTCAGTCACGGGCTGTCCGGCATGGGTCACTTTACCATGAACATTCCCTGTAATCGCGGCCTTGGGAGCCTTTGGATCCGCGCCGCCACCACAACCCGTCAATGTCATCAGCATCAAGCCCAAGGCGGATGCTCCTGCCCACGTCAAACGACTTACATTCACAATTCATCTCCCCGTTGAGCGCAATTAGTCTGTGACTTTGGCTGCCCAGGTTAGGCACCTAATCAGCAGCAATTATAGGCCTGTCCCACCAGTGACGAATCCAGATCGGCACCGGAGACGGAATTAAATCAAACAGCACGGGAAGAAATCTTCCCGTGCCGCATCTGCCGTCAGTCAGCAATGATCGCTGACATTAGAAGTCGCCCAGCACCATTCCATCGGACTTCAGCATGACGGGAGTCGCAATCGAGTTGAAATCAACCGATGCCGACATGAACTTGGTATGACCGTCACCCATCAGGACAAACGCTCCACCAGCGTGAATCGACTGAATCGGCTTGTTGCAGCCCATATCACTCTGCACGCCGTTCGACTGATTCCAGATATTTCCGTACTGACCGCTGGTCATGTCCTTGGTATTGATTTGATACCGAAAGGTGGTGATCGCAGGCGTCCGATTGTCATTACCGGTCCAGCCGTTGTTGCCGGGTGAGCCACTTAAGCTGCAGCCCATCCACGTTGTATGGACGGTACCGCTGCGAATGTCGGTATTGTTTCCATTGACCTTGCCCCAATCAGATTGTTCGCCGATCAGAGCCGTATTCGAAGTTCCGTCGGTAAAGTCACGGAAGTTGACCTTGCCATTCGGGATCATCGCACCACCACTGGAAACAATCCCGTAACTGCCGGTTTCGATCGTATTGTTGGGTCCCTGAGCGGCTCCGGAGATTCCAGCATACGAGGCAATGAAATAGTTACCGCCACCACCAGCCATCAGCGGCGGCAATGGACTGGAGGGACAGATGCCCATGGCAATCGTCACGTTATTGAACAAGGGTGAATTCTGATTATTGCTGTTCACAAATCCCGTGCCGTTGGAGGCGTTCCAGTTAACCTGATTGTAGAGAGGGCCCTGTTCGATGTACGGCAGAATCGAAATCCAGAACGACATACCCCAGCCCCCGCCCATACGGACGCCGAACGGCAAAGCGTTGTACACGTCGTGATAGTTGTGCAGAGCGAGTCCCATTTGCTTCAAGTTGTTGTTGCACTGACTGCGGCGGGCAGCTTCGCGGGCCTGCTGTACGGCAGGCAGCAGGAGCGCGATCAGGACGGCAATAATCGCGATCACAACGAGGAGTTCGATCAGCGTAAAGCCGACCCGGCGACTTGGACGGACCATGACACAATTCTTTCCACTTGATTAAGAATAAAATACTTGACGCAGGAAGCCGGCGCGAACGGCCGCTTCAACTAGGTGCAGTGCAGAATTCTATGACGGTCCAGTTCGTTCGCAAGGATTGCAGGCTGGGTTTTTAAAAGAATTCGGAAATCCACGCATCAAAGTTGCTCTCAATCGACATGCATGCACTTACACCTATATGTTTTGTCGATTTTATATTTCCGCAAGTGGTCAATTTCGGTGGACGCGATGTCTTCCGGACAAGAGCAGTATTATATCTAGATATCCAGATTTGTCGTTTGCGTTTCGAAAGTCGAATACACTTAGACAGATTTTCGTGCCGCGCCGGATTGGGTGTCCGGTAAGCAGCTCGCCCCGTCAATCACAGTGACACAGCAGTCGTCAATGACTGTGCCTGATTGGAACAGGGCGCCTGCGTCAATGCTCAGCCACACCTGAACGCTCCCACCACGCGGCCGGTCTCGACGCCGGCATCCAAGAGGGCTACGATCAATAAACGAATGGGCATTCGATCCGGTGGATCAGGTTCAGGAATTCCTGCTGCCGAGTCGCGTTTGAGTGCAGTTGAATCGCCTGATGTAGCTGCCTGCTGCACGATTACCAAAGAACATTAAAAGCTGAGCTCCTCATGCGCTGGATCTTGATGCTGTTACTGTGGAATTGTCAGGGGCCTTCCGCCAACGAGACGGCATCTCAACCGGCGTGGTTGAGTAGCACCAAATACGAATGGACACTCGATCAACCGGTCATCGCGACGTGGAAGAACGCAGAACTTCGATTTGCAACGCAGGCTTTGTCACTGGAGCGTCGGATTCCCATCGTTTTTGATCGCCGTCTGGATCCGAATCGCGTCTTTTCTCTGGAAGCCAACGATGCCTCGCTGCGGGAAACGTTTGGACGCCTCGCCGCGATTTCCCAAGGCAGTGTCAGCATTACAAGCCAAACGGTTTACTTGGGTCCGATGGCCTCGGCGGGCCGATTGCGGACATTGATTGCCCTACGGCAGTCAGACGTGCAAAAGGTGGCGGGGACTCTATCGGCCGCCAAGCGGAAATCGCTGACCGGTCACCGGGACCTCAACTGGCAAGACCTCGAAACGCCCCAGGAGATCGTCCAAAAGATCGCGGCAGAGCGGAATCTTCGCGTGCAATCTGCCGATCGGCTGCCTCACGACTTGTGGGCCGCCAATGATCTGCCAGCAATTTCGCTCGCTGAGGCCCTGACGCTCGTGCTGATTCAGTATGACCTCACGTTTCGCCTGGATCCTACAGGAACGACGGTGGAGCTCATCCCGATTCCCGAGAAGGTGGCGATGGAGAAAAAGTGGCCTCTGCCCCGTGCCAGGGTGCAGGCGATTTCACGCGCGATCCAGGACGAGTTGCCGCAGGTCGTGGTCACCGATGCAACCGCAGAAGAACTCGTGGCCCAGGGAACGCAGGAGCAACTGGAAGCACTCGAACAGCTCATTCGAACGATGACCAGCGGGACCGCGACCAAGGCCCGGCCCAATGCACCGACCCCGCTATCGAAGCGCCGCCTGACATTCCAGGCGAAGGATGCCCCGCTGTCTGCCATCCTGGAGAAAATCTCCAGCACGGGGATTCAGTTTGTGTTTGACCGGGCGGAACTCAAACAGCACGGGATCGATATCGATCAACTGGTGGCAATCGATGTGAAAGATGTGCCTCCTGAAGAACTATTTGACACGCTGTTTTCGCCGTTAAAGATTGATTTCAAAGTGGATGGTTTAAAGGTCGTGTTATCGCCGGCGCCTAAAAAATAACGACCGCTGCGTCCGCAACACTTCCGTTCCTTATGTCCCTTGGAATTCAAAAGGACGGAAAGGACATAAGGGACAAAAGGTTCCAGCACGGTGTATTGACAACCCAAGGCACGTTGCGTTTTGGCAACACGCCGCCAAATCCCACACCAACCGACGCGGCAGGCGGGACACCCCCTGCTGTTTTGACCGATTCGTGCATCATGCTCAAAAAATTGTTGACGAACCGCAACCTGTGACGTAGGTTTTCGTACCCTCTTCGAAACAATCTCCCAGCCGGTAATGATCACGTCTTCATGGATGAAAGCGTCTCATTAACGGGTGTCAATGGCGCACTTCCTTTGCGCACACCGCACCTCGCGACTTTCTGATATTCACTACGGTCGACTCGTGCGCGGTGTTGTTTGCAACTGCATGAGAGAAGTCTTGAGAGAGCGCCAAAGATGAACGGTTCGTTGTTATTGGTTGATGATGACAAGTACGTCCTGGACGCCATGGCAGAGTTTCTGCGAGGCCTGGGGTATCGCACCGAAACCGCTTCGAATTCCCGCGATGCGACGCAGCGGATGAAGGAATACCCCTTCGATGTTGTCGTCAGCGACGTAAACCTGCCCGATCAGGACGGCTTTCAATTGCTGGAATGGGCGAAGCAGCACACGCCGGAAACGGCCGTCATTCTGCTCACGGGATTCGGCACCATCGAAAACGCCGTCGAAGCCATTCGGCTGGGCGCGTTCGATTACATGACGAAGCCCATCATCTGTGACGAATTGAACTTCTCGATCGAACGAGCCCTCGGGCAACGTCAGATCGTTCAAGAAAACAAAACACTGCGGGCTCAGCTCAATGAACGCTTTGGCCTCGGTAATATTATCGGCCGCGACTACCGCATGCAGAAGATGTTTGACTTGATGGAAAGCGTGTCCGATACGCGAGCCACCGTGTTGATCCTCGGTGAAAGTGGTACCGGAAAAACGATGACCGCCCGGGCGATTCATCAACTGAGTTCACGCCGCGGTAAACCGTTCGTCGAAGTCGCCTGCGGGTCGCTGCCTGATTCACTACTGGAAAGCGAACTGTTCGGTCACATGGCCGGATCGTTTACCGGAGCCGTTCACGATAAGATGGGAAAATTCCTGCAAGCCGACGGCGGCACGATTTTCCTCGACGAAATGGCGACTGCCTCGCCCAGCCTGCAAGTCAAACTGCTGCGAGTTCTGCAAGACCGCGAATTCGAACCCGTCGGTGGCAACAAAACTCACAAGGTCGACGTGCGAGTCATCCTCGCAACCAACGCCAACCTGGAAGACATGGTCGAAAGCGGCGAGTTCCGTCAGGACTTGTACTACCGCATCAACGTGATCACGCTGACTCAACCCCCCCTGCGAGAACGCATCGGCGACATTCCGTTGCTGCTCGAACACTTCCTCGCGGAATTCAATTCACAAAACGGCAAGCACATCGCCGGGTTCAGCGAGTCGGCCGTGCAAGTGCTGCAACGCTACAACTGGCCGGGCAATGTCCGCGAGCTCGTCAACATCGTCGAGCGGTCCGTCGTCCTCGCCAAGGGCAACATAATTGCTGCCGAAGATTTGCCGGACAACTTGCGACGTCAAGTCGCCATGCCCGACATGAATAACTCGCGGCAGAACAACACACCGCTGAAGGCCGCATTGGCCAATCCCGAGCGGCAGATTCTGCTGGAAGCTCTGGAGGGACACGGCTGGAATCGCCAGAACACGGCCAAGGCCCTGGGGATCAACCGGACGACCCTGTACAAGAAGATGAAGAAATTCTCGATCGATTTCGACAAGCAAATGCAGGCACACTGAGACTTTGACTGAGGGTTGAGGTGTGCTCGTAAAGGGCCGAGAAAGGCAGCGTTTGCCTCTCCCGGCCCTTTTTTCGTAGCCCGACTCTCTGAGTCGGGTAGCCACGCTCGCCGTGATGGATATTTCGAGTCGATGGGAGGGTGAGGCTCCTGCCGAACCGCAAGCGTCTATCGGTCCTCGCCAGACTATGCGGTTCGGCAGGAGCCTCACCCTCCCATCGACTCGAATCACGAATCGGATCGGCGTTTACGGTTCGTCGTCCGAATACTCACTCACCCCGTCACTGGTGACGAACAACATCGTCGAGGTCAGCGGGTGATCCATCTGCAGATAGTCTTCGGCGACTTTCTGCCGGACATGCTCGACCGCTTCCGGGGTCTGGGTGCTGACCGCCACGAAGAAATCGCGATTGGGCATCCCGACGGCGAACTCGCGGCCCAGGACATCCTGCAATTTCCCGCGAAATTCCGAACTCAGGAACCGCGACGAATTGTACGCATCAGGCCGCGACGGCAACAAAATCTGTGGACCGTCGGGGTCTCCGGCACCGGTCAATTCCATCGGCGAATCGTGGAAATACCGATCCAGGTTCTGCATCGCCGTATCGTGTAATTCATCGGTCGAACGGCCCCACATGTCGAGCAACTCCTGGCGGATATACCAATAGGCGTGGCTTTCATCCACGACATACAGGATCACCAGGCCAGCCACCCAATCGGAGCCGATGAAGTTCGAAAACCGTTCTTTCCACGCATCGACCGGATAGAGCATGGGCATAATGCGATCGCGCACCTGATCCCAATTGGGCTCCAACCGTTCCTTGCCCCAGCCTTGCACTTGCACGACGGTCGTCAACGCAGGCAGCACGATCGCTTCGAATTGCTCGGGCGAGGCGATGTAAGAACGATAAAAGTTGAACAGGTTGATCCGCGATTCGCCGACCTTCAACTGAAAATCAGGAGCCGGCTCGCAGGGCATGGCGGGGAACTCACGCCGCGCCAGATCCACGACACGCTCCGTAAAACGCTCAGGAGGATCAGCGGGCGACTCCGCGATTTGTAAGGTCTGCAAAATCATCCCGACGAGAGTCAGGACTTCCGGGTCACTTTCGTCCGCATGCAAGTACAGCGCATAGAGGCAGATCTTGCCCCGACGAATGACCCAGATCCGCCAGCGCCGCCAATTGGCCGGAGCCAGCCAGCGTTTCCACCAGGGACCGTCTGTGGGGGGGCGAACTTCGCCTTCGTATACCAGTGACTCGGCAGAAATCGGCAGCGAAGGGAGCTGCCGAACTTTGCGACGGCGAGGGAAGAGTTGCTTCAGATTCAGTAAGTCTTCCAGCTTGGCATCCGCCGGTTGTTCGCCCCACGTTGCCTTAATTGTCAGCAGGCCAACCTCATCGGAAGGCGACAAACTGAAAATCCCGTCGGTCTCTTTGGCGTTCCAGCTCGGCGGATATTCCACCGTAAACCAGCCAGCGGGGCCGGAATGGGACAACCAGTGATCGGGAGGCTGAAATGGCACTGGGGTAACTCGACTTCACAAATTACTGCTGTTGAGTGGTTAGACAGAACGTCAAACAACTCCCCACAACTGCATTCTAACGCGGGCAACCGTGTGGACTAGCACAAATTTCTGGCAAGTACGAATTAGAGTCCGATTCTCATTGTGGCCAGATTCGTGAGCGGCACGGCGCTAGCCGCCGGTTTTTGCTGAGGAATCGGCAGGTAAACACCGGTGGCTAGCGCCATTCCGCTCACCAGTGCCTATTTCGCCTTCCGTTCAGCCTCTAAAAAGGCGACTCGCAATTGATGCAAACTTCGTTCCAGAAACGTCTTCTCTTCCGGATTCAGATTTCCCTCAGTCTTCTCTTCCAGCACGGTCAACATCCCAATGAAGTGCTTGGCGAGGGGCAGTTCGATGGAATGTTTCTGGGTCATCGGATGCGGAATCATCCCCAAAGCAACCGCGGCCTGGGTCGAGAACATCGAGACCAGGACCGGAAAACTGGGAGGAGGGATGTCAGATGGGGAGATATTTGTCGGGGCGGTTGCCACGATATGACCTTTCAAAAGTCGTTACATATCGAAGGGATGCGACCAAGGTGAGCCGGATTCGGAAGGTATCCCGGAGGGATTAAAGAGAGTAGCCGGTGGTTGAGCGCAGCGACACCACCGGATTGCCTCGATTGTCATTCATCCGACCCTGGAGGGGTCGCAGAAATGAGCTCTGCGACCCCTCCAGGGTCGAGGTTCTATTGGGCATTGTTACCGGTGGTGTCGCTGCGCTCAACCACCGGCTACCCTCTGTGACCCCTCCGGGGCCGACGAATCAGACCAGTTTCCAGCCCTCGCGGTACTGGCGGCGGAGGAACTTGTCGGCCTCGGGGGCATTCGGACACTTCATCTCGACGTGATCCCACTCGAGACGCTTACCGACTCGATAGGCCACGTTGCCCAGATGATTGGCCTCGGTCAACCAGCCAGCGTATTCGAAGTTGCACGTCGTCGGGCCGCTGGTCTCGCAGGCCTTCAACCATTCGGCATGATGACCAATCGAGGCCGGAATGAACGGTGCCGGACGCTTGAAGTCAGCGAACTGCTTTTCTGGAAGCAGGACATGCTTGCTGTAGTCGGACAGCAGCATCCCCTGAGACCCCACGAACAACACGCCGGAATCAAACTGCGGAATCTTGCCTTCGGTCCACAGGGCTGGCTTGTTGACTCCCTGATACCAGGTGAGTTTCAACGCCGGTTGATCGCCGCGGGGGCCGTATTCATAAGTCGCCTGCATCGAAGCGGGGGCGAGCTCTGCATGCGGCGGTGGCCCGGCAGCCTCGATCGCCAGAGGAGCCTGCAGCTTTAACGCCCAGAACGGCAAGTCGTTCCAGTGGCTGCCGAGATCCGACATCGTTCCATTGCCAAATTCCCACCAGCGATACCACTTCGGCCCCGGGAAATAAACGTCATGGAAGGGTCGATCGGCAACCGGGCCCAGCCACAAATCCCAATGCAAACCTTTGGGGATCGGCTTCGATTCCTTGGGCAGCTCCTGGACCGAGACAATGTCGCCGTGCTTCTTCGCGTCTTCCGGACTCTGTAGGCCCCAGGCTCGAGACACCCACACATGGACTTCGGTCACGGGACCGATGGCATTGGATTGGATCAGCTCAACCACCCGACGGTAGTTGTCACCCGCGTGGATTTGGATTCCCATCTGGGTGGCCACCTTGGCCTTCGCCGCTGCCTCACGAATGACGCGGGCCTCCCAGACGTTGTGCGTCAGCGGCTTCTCGCAATAGACGTGCTTCCCCGCTTTCAATGCCGCCAGCGTAGCGAAAGCATGGGTATGCTCGCACGTACTGACGACGACGGCGTCGAATTCCTTCTCGTGCTCGAACAGCTTGCGGAAGTCGACCTCTTTGCGAGCCTTGGGGAATGTCATTGCGGCCCGTTCAATCGCCGGCTCGTAGACGTCGCACAAGGCGACAATGTTGTGATTGGAAACGGCCGATAGATTCCCCGCTCCACGCCCACCAACACCGATGCAGGCAATATTGAGCTTGCTGTTGAGATTCTGCCCGCGCAGGATTGCCGGAGCAGCCAGGACGGAAGCCCCCGCCGCCAAAGCGGTCTGTTTGAGAAACTGGCGACGACTGACCGGAACGCTTGCGGCAGTGGTTGGCAGCTCAGCCATGTTGTGGTCTCCTGATGTCGAACGAACGGGGGAACCCTGCGCTGGGAACACGCAGGTTCATTTTATACCCAGTTCGTCTCGCCAAAACAGGGAGACCGCCGACTTTTATGGGAGGGCAAATTTGGACTGCGGTGATTCATCACCGCTTTCCTATGCTATCAATGTTGAAATACCGGCGAGTCGAGTTCGGGATCAGACTGGGCAGTGATTCCCACTGATGAATCGGAATTGGAAAGCGGTGATGAATCACCGCAGTCCAAATGAATCCGGACGGACGCTCGCCGAATCAATTAAACCTTAGGTGCCTTCTTCACGACGGTAATCGTCTGAGAAACATGATCAGTAGCTCCGCCAGGCACTGACAGCGTGACATCCAATTTACGCGACGGAGTGCTCAGCCCCTTCCCCTTCGTCGAGAACTTGATACCCCGCAAGACAGCCTGGATCGCTTCCTCCGAGGCCCCCTCCTTCAGCGTCACCACCAGCGTCAACTTGCCATTCGCATAGACTTGGCCGGACGTCGCTCCGATGCTGCTGGTCGAGGGTATCGTCAGCACGTCGGCCGATTTCTTCTTGCTTCCGATCGCATTCATCGTGATCGTCAACGTGGTTCCGGCCAGATTGCCGCTGGTCGTCACTACAACCTGGGGCAATACGGTGACGGGAGCCTGCTTATTGATCCAGGTAATCGTCTGTTCTTCCAGATCGAGATTGGCTTGCGCTATGTCATCCACATCCGTCACAGTGACCGAGATATTCTGCGTGGTCGTTTTCCCGAACCCATCATCCGCAGTCACCTGAACTTCATAAACATTGTTCGCGCCGGCATCGGCAGGAGCTTCGAAGTCCGGGGCTGCCTTAAACGTCAACACCCCACCGGACGTGATCGAGAACAAGTTCTTGTCGGCTCCGCCCGTCAACGAATAGGTCACAGTCTGCGCCGGCAAATCCGTATCGAGTGCGATCACCGTCAGGACGGCCGTCGTATTCTCCGGGATACTGGTGGCGTCCGGCGTCGTAAACTCCGGAGCGTGATTGTCATCGTCCAGAATCTGCGTCGAGACCGTTCCCGGGGCGAACTCGAGTCCGCCAGAAACGCTCGAGATGCCTACAGTGATCGTGTCCGTCGGTTCGACATCCGTATCCGACACGGCCGTGAGCGTGATCGATCCCGTGAGACTGCCCGCGGGAATCACGATCTGAGTATTGCTACGCGAATAATCGCCGGGGAAAGATGCCGATCCGCTGAAGCTCAGCGTGACCGTCACGTCGACATTGGAAGGATCCTGCAGGGTCGCGGTGACCGAGGCCGTCCCCAAATCTTCGGCAATCGACGCATGGTTAATGCTTAAGGCCACATCCGGGATGGACTGGCCGGGAACTTCCAACAACAAGCGGGCCGCACCCTGAGTATAGACTTGATAGGTCAGTCCGCCGACTGTCGTGTTCGCCCCCAGAACCCAGCCTGTCCCCATCGTCACCGTATCGTTGGCGTCCCGGCGGACTCGCAACGTGTTCGCGGTGTGATCGGGATTGGAGCCCTGGGTGATGTTCAGGACTTCCAGCGTATTCAACACCAGCGTATTGGCCCCGTTCCCACGAATATCAATCGCTTCGATGTTACGGAGCTTATTATTGGCGAGCGTGGTCAGATCGAGGGTCAACCCGCTGCCGCTCAACTTCAAGGTGTCGTTGCCATTGCCGCCGTTCACGCGTGCAAAGTCGGTGCTCGTCACGGTAATGACGTCATCGCCCGAACCACCATACAGCACATCCGCCCCGCCACCACCGAGCAGTTGGTCATTGCCCCCGGCACCGACGAGTTTGTCGATACCTGATGTTCCTGACAGCGTTTCACCGGCGGATGTCCCAACCTGGGTTGCACTGGAAGTGAAGTCGCCGCCGAACACCACGTAACTCTCTCCAGAGTTGAAATTGTCTTCCGTGGAGCCATCTCCGTTGGGAGCGCCAATCAGCAAGTCGACGAAGCCATCGCCATTGAAGTCACCCGCGCCGCTCACCCACTTGGCGCTTTGATCATTCAATTCGGCGCCATAAACCGTGAAGCCATTCGTCCCATCAAGTGCACTCGTCACCAGGGTCGGTGTGGCGGACCAATCGGCCTTGCCGTAGACGACATAACTCTGACCGTTGTTCGTGCTTTCCAACGTGGCATCGGCAGCAAATGGGGCACCAATCAGGACGTCGTCATAGCCATCGCCATTCAAGTCCCCGATACCCGCAACTACGGTACCACTGTTGCTATGCACCGTGAATTCGTTGGCATCGATCGGCGCTACGCCATAGATGATAAAACCATTCGTGCCATTCAAAGAACTGAGCGCGAGGGTCGCTGTCCATGTGGCCTTACCGAACACGACGTAGCTTTCACCCGCATCGGACTCCAGCACGTTGGCGACTCCGTCAGCGACCGGAGCCCCAATGATGATGTCATCGAAGCCGTCGCCATTCACATCACCGGCGCCATTCACCGAGGTCCCGCTGGCATCTTCGCGATCGATTCCGAACAAGGTGAAGCCGGTAGTCCCATTCAACGAACTCAGGCTCACGGTCGGCGTGGTCGACCAGTTAGCCTTACCAAACACCACATAACTTTCACCAGCCAACGACGTCAGGTTGGTCGCACCATCGCTGATCGGGGCACCAATGATGATGTCGCTGAAACCATCACCGTTCACATCGCCAGCACTGCCCACAGCCCTGCCAGCCTGGTCATCCACATCCACACCAAACAACGTGAAGCCGGTCGTGCCGTTCAGCGTACTCAGGCTGACTGTGGCAGTGGCCGACCAGTCGGCCTTGCCGAAGACGACGTAGCTCTCTCCGGAAGAATCCTTCGCGTTACTGGCTCCATCTCCACCCGGCGCACCAATCAGGATGTCACCAAATCCGTCGCCGTTCACGTCACCGGCTGCGCTCAGGGCCTTGCCGGCAAAATCGCCGGCATCAATACCGAGTAACGTCACGCCATTCGTGCCATTCAGCGAGCTCAGGTTGACAGTCGCCGTCCAGTTCGACTTACCAAACACGACATACGTCTCGCCCGAATTCGACTTGGCGTTCCCGGCACCATCCGCGCGATAGGCGCTGATCAGCAAGTCATTGAATCCGTCGCCATTCACATCTCCGCCCGCGGCGACGGCCCCGCCTGCGAAGTCGGCCACATCGGTCCCATAGAGAATGAAGCCGTTGGTCCCATTCAGCGTGGACAATTCCAACGCAGGAGTTCCCGACCAGTCAGGCTTGCCGAAAACCACGTAGCCTTCGCCAGCACCCGCGGTCGCGTTCCCAGCTCCACCGCTATTCAACGCCCCGATCAGGACATCGTCATAGCCGTCTCCATTGATGTCACCAATGCCCGACACGGCCCGGCCGCTGAAGTCTCCGGTGTCTACGCCGTACAGAGTTACTCCGCCCGGTGCCAGACTGCCGAGATCGATGGTCGCCGTCGTCAGCAGGCAGCGCGATTCCAAAACCTCAGGTAGAACTGGCGTGACAGACATACGGCGGGCGGGACGACGGCCTTGAAGACCGTGAAAACGGCTCACCAGACGAGCGGCGTTTCGACGCCAGGCTGCCAACCAAGACTGAAGTAACATAGCGCGCGGACCTTAAGCGTGGCCGCGAAGCGTTACTTCACGGCGGACTGTTAACGAGTACGTGTGAGCGGGAAACAAATCCCGAGCCAATCCGGCTCATCGCTCGATGCATGCGCATGTCCTTTCCGTGGACATTGCTCTCAGCAAAACTTTGAAGCCTGACTCTCCAGAGCCAGACCCTTGGAATTCACCCGACTCTGCAGAGCCAGGCGACTAAATCACAGAGTGTCACGACTTCCAATCGTGATCGTTCTGCGAATCTCATCTGTCTTAAAACCGACGACTGTAGGGCGTCGTACACCGGGTAGTACCACAACATCGTAAAGTTCACGGACAACCCCGTGCAACCACAACCAGTGGACTAAATCGCCAGATTTCAAATCAATCACGCAGATCCCCGATTGGGCCTCGGCATCGCGTGATTTCAGGTTGTCATCGAGCGCCAAACCCTGAAAAGTTCGGTTTTCGCGGCATTGCGACAGCCCCACGACCGCGTAATCACCCATAAACGTCAGCCCGCGCAAATAGCCGGGACAGAAGGCAATGGGTTCGAATTTGCCAGTTGTGCGGTCAACGCGGCCGAAATGACCGGTCCCCGAATCGAGTAACCACAACTGGTCACGGTAGATACGCGGCGAATGGGGCATCGACAAACCGGTCGTGACGATCTCGTTAGTCCGCACATCAACGACGCACCCGCCATCGCGCCGCCGGTTCCGCCAGCCGTCCGCCACATCACTCTGACTGACGCAGGTAACGTACCCCGGCCGGCCGTTTTCCATCGCCAGACCATTCAGGTGACAACGATCTTCCGCGGCCAATTTGCTGAGGAACGGCGGCTGCCACAGCGGAATAAAGCTGTGTCGCTCACTGGTCGTCGCCAGGCAACCAAACAACGTGTTGACGAAGACGACCTTGCCATCGGCATCCACGGCGACATCGTGAATGTCGAGGTCCCCGGTGACGTATCCCACCTGCGGAACGTAAACCCGGTCAAAACCGTTGACGGCCTGTCCCGCCTCCAGGGCATTCTCAAACCGCCAGAGTTGATACAGCGACGACATCCACAACGATTGACCGTCGCCCCATAGACCGAGGCACCGATTAAAAGTACGCTCAAAAATGGACAGCCGCCCATCCGGCTGCGAACCAACCAGAAACAACTTTCCGGCCTGATAGGTCGTAAACGCGAGGCTCAGCCGTTGCTCCGCCAGCCAGGCCGAGAACTGCCGCGACGCCAGCGCCTCGAATTGCGGTCCCGTCGCGGGCGAATCGTGTGTGGGCGTGTCCAGAATCAGTTCTCCTTAAGGTCACCGCTCCAAGAGAAGGCGTAATCGAATGGAGTCTGATCATAAGGGCGTCGTGCGGGCGAGAGAATGCCTTTCGGAAGCGGCCCCCGAAAAATGGGGATGCGTCACTGCAAATCGCAGATCTATACGACTCCTGTCGTCAAACGCGCGACGTTGCATTTGGGAAACATGCGGCGGCAGCCGAACCTGTAGCCTGACTCTCCGAGTCGGGTCTCTCCGCGTTTCCATGCACCCGACTCAGAGAGTCAGGCTACAACTTAGCCGAAATCGAATTGAAAAGTGTTACGTGACACTTTACACTTTACTGTATGGAATATGAAAAACTCACCCAGAAAATGCGGGAACTTGACGGCTTTCGACCGTTGCCCCCCGCATTGGTACGCAACCTCAACGATTGGTTCCGGGTGGAACTCACCTACACCAGCAACGCGATCGAGGGGAACACGCTCACCCGCCGCGAGACAGCGGTGGTCATTGAACAGGGGCTGACGGTGGGCGGGAAAACCCTGAGGGAGCATCTGGAGGCGACCAACCATGCTCAGGCCTTAGATTTCATACATGATCTCGTCAAAAAGAAGCCGTCCCAGCTTGCAGCCAAAGATCTACTGGACATTCACGAGATGATTCTGAAAGGCATTGATGACGACAATGCCGGCCACTACCGCAGCATCCCAGTGCGCATTTCCGGTTCCACGGTGGTGCTGCCCAACCCGCGTAAAGTTCCGGACTTGATGGACGATTTTCAGGCCTGGCTGACCGGCAAGCACGATTTGCATCCGGTCGCTTTTGCTGGTGAAGCCCATTATCGGCTGGTGTCCATTCACCCCTTCGTGGACGGCAACGGACGAACCGCGCGGCTCTTGATGAACCTGTTGTTGATGATGGCGGGCTACCCGCCCGCGATCATCCGCAAGCGTGATCGTCTGGCCTATATCGGGGCTTTGGAACAGGCACAGCTCGGCGGTTCCAAGGCAGATTACGAAAAGATCATTGCGAAAGCCGCCGACCGTTCATTAGATATCTATCTGAAGGCGGCGCAGGGTGAATTCGCGATTGGTGACGTAGATACCAACCAACTGTTGAAAATTGGCGAATTGGCCAAAGCGACCGGAGAAACCGTTCCAACTATTCGTTTCTGGACGAAAGCAGGTCTACTGGAAGTCGCGGAAGTCACCGAATCCGGCTATCAGCTCTATGCCGCTGACATGGTCCAGCGTTGCGAACAAATCAAGCGGCTCAAGAGCGAGCGGCATACGCTCGAGGAAATCAAACAACTGCTGTAGCCTGACTCTCCGAGTCGGGTATCTCGCGTTTCCATACACCCGACTCGGAGAGTCAGGCTACAGCTCGGCAAAGCCTCGCCCACAACTACGGCAATTCGCGGATCCGCAGGTTCTTGAACTCAATCGGAGCCCCCTCCGATTCCAAGCACAAGAACCCAGTCGCCGGCTGACAGTTGTTCCCGCCGGATACTTCCTCACCATTCACCCACAACCGCACTTCGCCGTTGATGGCGCGAACATAGTAGTGGTTCCATTCGCCCACACCCTTACTCAAGTTCTTCCGCGGGAAGCTGCGGCCGCCCTTGGGTGAGACCGGTTCAAATGGCTTCATGGTCGATTTGCCCACGGGGAACACGTCTCCGTTGGTGGTGAACCAGTCGGGCTTCTTGCCTTGTGATTTCTCGTATTGCTCGGCATAGCCATGATCCAGAATCTGAACTTCAATCCCGCCCGGCGGCAATTGATTCGGCTTCAGGCCCGTCAGTGCCTCTTCCGTAGCCCAGACGAAGATTCCTGAGTTGCCCCCCGACTTCATGTGCCGCCATTCGGTCACCAACTCGAAATTGGTGATCTTCTTCTTGGTCTTGGTCACACCGACGGGAGTCCCCGTGCATTGGATGCCGCCATCCTTGAAGGTCCATGTTTCCGGACTCGTATTCACGTTTTCGAAGTCCGCTTCTCCCAAGGCCACCCAGCCCGGACCGACCCCATCAATGAACGCCTTACGGGCTTCCGCGGCGGGCTTTTCAGCGGCCGGTTTGGCCGGTTCCTGAGCCGTTCCGCGCACCACAACCAATGCCGACAACACACCGAGGGCGACCAGGACTTGAAATCGTGCTGCAGGTCTCATGCAATTCGCCTTGCGAAACAGGGGCCAGTTGAGCCTCGACACCAGCGAACACCGTGGTCGGGAGAGCTCAGAGGTTTCTCATCAGTGGATGCGATTGTAACGCAGAGCCGCAGCACCGACGAGGATGGCGCGTCGTGGGACGGGTCTCCTGGCCCGTCCATGCCCGTAACCAGCGACCTGACACGCCGCTTAACTCTCGGGAGCTTCGCGCAGCGCAGGGGCTGCGATCGACGAAACCGTGGAGAATTCTCACGTCTTTACCGCACGCAAGTCGTGCGCTGCGCGAAGCTCCCCGGGATGAATGCCTTTTGAAGTCGCTGGTTACGGGCTCAGACGGGCCTGGAGACCCGTCCTACGGAATGCTTTCGCCAACGAAAAAACCCGACTCAGAGAGTCGGGTTACAAAAAAGGCAACGACAGAAACGGGGTTCAGCAATCACTAAACCAAGCGTGTTTCCGCGTTGGCAGCGGGATCCTGCAGCGTTCTGACAAAGGCCACAAATTCCTGCGTCAATCGCAGCGATGCCAGATCGGGATCGATCACCAGTTGACGGTAGTCCCGAAAACCCAATTCGATCGATCGACGCAACTCACGCATCGCATCTTCGACTTGATGCAGCAACGCATAGCTGCAGGCCAGATTGTAAATCGCACAGGGGTCGTGCGGACGCAACTGAGACAACCGCTGATCAATCTGCAACGTCCGACGATGCCAACCCTTGTCGGCAAACAGCTCACCCAGACGGGACAACACTTCGACGTAGAAGGGATCGCGATTCAGAATCCGTTCGTAGAAGTCGATCTCGAAGTCGCTTTGAGATCTGCGAACCAAGTCGGAGACCCGACATTGATTGCAGCGATAAGAAAAATTCGAGGCACCGTCTGAAGGTGAAGGAGTTAACATCTGCGCGCGTCTCCGACGGGACTCAGGAAGGAAGCTGCTTTGTCCTAGGATGGATCTGAGACACTCTGCAAGTCAAGAACCGTAAGTCGAGAACCATTGACGGAAACGTTGAGCTCGCTTCCGAATCTATTCGACAACTTCGATTATAGCGCTCGCAAACGACCTGACAACCACAACTACTGTAGACAATCCGCCGATTCAAGCAAGTCAGGCGCGAAGTATCGTGGGACGGGTCTCCAGGCCCGTCCGTCCGATTTTCCCTATCGCAAGAGAGACTTCGCCCAATCTCCGGACCAAGCTGATGGGAGGGCGAGGCTCCCGCCGAGCCTAAGACGACCGCAGGTCGGCGTCCGCCGGAGGCCAGGTTGTTGAAATGCCTCCGGCGGACGCCGAGCTAAAGCTCGTGCTAGGCTCGGCGGGAGCCTCGCCCTCCCATCGACCCAAAATACAAAAAGCCTGCATTCCATCAGGAATGCAAGCTTCGTATTCATTTGCCAAAAGCAGGATTTGTCCAGCCCCACAGCAACATGCTGGCGCTGAGATTGAGGTTCAGTTCGGTGCCCCAACGCGACTCGACACCGCCATCAACCAACCCACGGCAACATAACTGACCCGGAAGTCAGCCGCAGTGGTGATTAATAGTCTTCGTCTTCGTCGGCGTCATCAAGGTCTTCATCGTCGTCGAAGTCATCGTCGTCTTCGAATTCGTCTTCATCTTCGAATTCGTCTTCGTCTTCGAACTCGTCATCGAATTCTTCGTCTTCGATTTCGTCGTCCTCGAATTCTTCGTCTTCGAATTCTTCGTCTTCATCAGCTTCCAGACGCAGTCCATCGGCCACATCGACATCGTCGGTGGACCAGGAACCACGGTGATCGAGTTCCCCGATCACGGTTAAGCCGCCGTCAATCACTTCGCGTTCCATGAAGCTCGCAATCGCCATCTTGCATCCACCTCGTATGCGTCGTCTATGGGGTTCGGAGACGAAACAACACCTAGTTCAGTCTGTCGGTTCCCGATACCGGCATCGGAAACAATTTATTTTCTACACGGCCCTTGATTGAAAATTCTGCTGCGGAAGCTCGACCTGACTCATCACGACCGATACCGCTGGGGAAACCGCGTCTCACCGACGTAACTCACAATTTCACAAGCAGCTTTAGTCGTCGTTTCTGGGTTTGTCAAGCACTTTTTTTCTACCACTTCCATTTTCAGGCTCGCACTGGAAGTCCTCGGTAATTTAGGCAGGTTCGCGGAAAAGTATCCCTCCCCGCGAATGATGTCAACACACGAATTGAGAAGAATTTGCGTTTTTTAAAACGAACATCTCGTCAAAAGTTTGCTGAGTTTCTCGTCCGATTGGATATCGGCCAGAAAAACCAAGTTCGCCAGCGCGATTCAGGACATTAAAAATGACTCGCAGACCGGCGCTATTTTTATCGGAAGTGTCGTTACAATCCGTCGAAAATCGCGACAGGACACTCAGTAAATTTGACGTCGCCGATGAGTAGAAACCCAACCAGCCGGCACGCGCTAGTACCGCAGATTAGAAATCTGTCCGCACCAAGAGGAAATAATTCCCAGTCTTCGCCAGCCACCCAGTTGGTGATGTCAAAATTGCTCTTCCAAGGTCTGATGAGGAATCTCACCTCACACACC
>JAKFVC010000146.1 GCA_021732415.1 Planctomycetaceae bacterium | reverse complement strand
GTACCAGGGCGAGGGGAGCGAGAAAGCACGCGTTATGGATCCAGCACCAAATCGCAACCAGGCTCATCTTGACACATCCGGCCAGTTGCGATTATTACCCCGCTTCTCCGCTAGAACTACATCTCACATGCACTCCTCGCAATTCGACCGGCAATCTCGCCGGCACGATTTGATTCACACAACGATTCCGTCTGTCTCTGACTTAA
The DNA here is from genome assembly GCA_021732415.1 of Planctomycetaceae bacterium. GTDB lineage: Bacteria > Planctomycetota > Planctomycetia > Planctomycetales > Planctomycetaceae > JAKFVC01. The sequence continues at coordinate 22,095 of JAKFVC010000146.1, read as the reverse complement.
TTCCTGCCCTCGATCACGATTGAGTAACGGTTCACCCCTGCCTCTGGCGGTGCTATTCCGTTGCGCCCCACTTGTCCGTTCCCCACCACACGACCACGTCTTCCCCTCTCCTCTGCGGACTGTCGATGCGAACTCTGGTTCGCCACGTCGAGTCTGTGGGCCACCATTGAATTGACATCGGTTGCTGTTCCAGCAGCTTCTGGGAGGAAATTATGCCGTTCACCGACGGTGTTCAAACGACTCAGCGCCCCCGAATGCTGATTCATGCCGCTGCGCACAAATGGTCCGACCTCTTGCGTACGGCAGAATCCACCTGGGAACTCGTCTGGGTCGCCAGCGATGAGCAATTCGCCGAACAACTCGCCCAGCAGCGTTATCCGGTCGCCCTGTGGGAGCAGTCCTCAGCGGTGGCCGAATCGTTTGACAAACCCGCTCCAGCCAGTCACGGAACCACGCAATTCCTGCAGTTATCCGATGAATTTCCCGAGGACCGCCTGGATGGCGAACGTGATTTCCTAGCCAGAATCCACTCCCGGACGACTCCTTCCGAACTCGCACAATGGCTGCAGGTCGCCCACGAAGTTCATCGCATCGACGAAGAACGGACACGTCTCCAACGCCGGCTGTCGCTGCGACGGTCGCCAATTGTCGGTTGCAGTTCGGCCATTGAGCGACTGCGGGTCCAGGTGGCGAGTGCTGCACTGTGCGACTGGCCCGTGTTGATTCAAGGTGAGCCCGGTTCCGGACGCGATCTGGTGGCCCAGGCGATCCACGAAGCCAGCGAACGATCGCACCGTCCGTTTATCAAGATCAATTGCCGCGTCCACACTGCCGTCTCACTTGAACGAGAACTGTTCGGCCAGGCCGCTTTGAAAACCTCAGAAACAGCATCTGCGGGCCGGTTTGATCTCGCCGATGGAGGGGTGATCCTGCTCGACGGGATCGATGAAGTCTCGCTGCCGCTGCAGAATGTGCTGGCTCGCGTGCTGGATTCCAAGACGTTTCAACGCTTGGGTGAAGCTCACGAATCACCGCTGACAGCACGAGTCGTGGCCATTGCGACACGCAATTTGGCCGAGCTCGCCAATAAGGGCGATTTTCGAGAAGAGCTGTTGCGACATTTCGCTGGTCCAGTTTTAACACTGCCCGCACTCCGCGAGATTCGCTCGGACATCGCGCCCCTAACCGAACATCTGCTGCAAAAGGTGGCTCAACGGCTGGGAGAATCGCCCCGTCGCCTGATGCTGGAAACGTTACAACATCTACAGACTCATAACTGGCCGGGAAATGTCCGGGAACTCGAACTGCTGCTGGAGCGGGCCTGCAATACGCAGCAAAGTTCCAAGCTGACCCCGGAAATGGTCGACGCCTGGATCAATGCACCGCTGCCGTTCGAGGCCACGAACTCCGGTGTCACGCTGGCTCAGATGGAACGCCAGTTGATTGAAGCCACGTTCTCCCGCTGTGCCGGGAATCGCGAATTGACGGCTCAAACCCTGCAAATCGGCCTGCGAACGTTGTCGGGCAAGCTGCGGGATTACGGTTACCCGCCCCGCGGCGGGCCTGGATCAAACCAACTGTCTCGCGAACGGGAAGCGGCTTAATTGTGGCCCGACTCTCTGAGTCGGGTGCTGGATAAGGTGTGAGAGTATGAGAGTGTCGGGGTACGAGGACTTCCTCACACCCTCACACCCCGACACCCTCACACACTCATACTCGCAATCAATTTGCGTAAGCCCGAAAACACCACCCGACTTAGAGAGTCAGGCTACAGGTATGGCCGACCGTGTGCCGATCGTCTATTATTAAGGGGCGATGAATCTCGCCCTAATGGCTCGGCGCGACAATCCCGTTGGGTGGCACGACAATTCAGTCAAGTTGTCGCGTCTTCTGATGCGCGTCTGGCAAGAATAAGACAGGTGCCTAAACATCTTGTCTTAAATCTTTTGGGGCGATACCATCCGGTTTAGCGAACTATTTCCTGCAGTGGAGACGCCCCTCTCGGACGAGACCGTGTTGCGGTCAATTTCGTTGGATGGCGTTGCCTTCTGATCAGTGCTGCAGGACCGGTTGCCTCACGAGTTCTATTTTATTCGCCCTGAACCCTAGAACGACGCAGGTCACGATGTTCAAGACCCCCTCTCGTGCGGCGAGTACCGCGACTCTAGTGGCATTGTGTTTGGCAGGGACAGCCCTCCTCGCACAGCAATATGCGGCTCCCAAGCCCGAGTTTACGCAGATCACCAAGCTGGTCTGCCAGATGATCGAGAAAGAGCATCTGATTCGCTCGCCGATCAACGATGTGATTGGCGGTCGCACGGTCGATCACTACATCAAAGAACTCGACCCCCAGAAGCTCTACTTCCTGCAGTCAGACGTCGACGAGTTCAACCAGGTTCGCACGACGCTCGATGATAGCGTCAAGCAAGGCAATATCGATTGGGCTTATTCCACGTTCAAACGCTATCTGGATCGCCTCGATCAGCGGATCGCTGTCGCCGAGAAACTGGTGGATGAGACCTACGACTTTACCGTCAAAGAGACCATGGTCTATGACGCGAAGGAATTGAAGTGGGCCGTCGACGACGCGGAAATCAATGAACGCTGGCGCAAGCGAATTAAGTACGATCTGTTATTGGCCCGTCTGGAAAAGACCCCCGAAGAAGAAGCGAAGAAGAAGCTCCACAGCCGGTATCGCAACATCAAGCAGAACATGCATCAGACGGAACCCGAGGACGTCCTCGAGATCTTCCTGACCTCGTTGACCTCCAGCTACGACCCGCACTCCAGCTACATGTCACCCCGTTCGGAAAAAGAATTCCGCACCGTAATGAAGTTGAGCCTCGACGGTATCGGTGCTGCGCTCAAGTCGGAAGATGGATTCACGACGGTCGCCCAGATCGTTAAGGGTGGGGCCGCCAGCCGTGACGGTCGTCTGAAGGTCAAGGATCGCATCGTCGGTGTCGGCCAGAAGCCCGAAGAGATCGTTGACGTTGTGAACATGAAGTTGAGCAACGTGGTCGACATGATTCGTGGCGAACGCGGGACCAAGGTCTTTCTGCGAATCATGCCGGACGGTGCCACGGAATCCAAGGTTTACGAGATCACTCGCGATAAGGTGGAGTTGAAGGATCAGGAAGTGAAGGGCGAGATCATCGATGTCTCGAGTCGCATCCCGGGGACTCGCGGCAAGGTGGGCGTGATCCACATTCCGTCCTTCTATCGCGATTTCCAGGGCCAGGAAAGTGGCCAGGAAGACTTCAAGAGCACAACCCGCGACGTCAAAGCCGTGCTGCGAGACTTCGCCGCCAAGGGTGGCGTCGACGCGTTGTTGATCGATCTGCGATTCAATGGTGGCGGAGCACTCAGCGAAGCGATTGAACTGTCCGGCTTGTTCATCGACGAAGGGGCCGTGGTTCAGGTGAAGGATCAACGCGGCAACGTGCGGCATCTGGACGACGAAGACACGCGGATCGATTTCAATGGTCCACTGGTCGTGGTCTGCAATCGTCTGGCCGCATCTGCTTCCGAGATTTTTGCGGGTGTGATTCGTGATTATCAACGTGGCATCGTCGTGGGTGACACCACGACCCACGGTAAGGGCACTGTTCAAAGCGTGATGCCGGTCGGCAAGAAACTCTTCGACTTGGGCCAGTCGCCTGATCGTGGAGCGTTGAAACTCACGATCAATCAGTTCTACCGCGTGAACGGTGATTCGACCCAGAAGCTGGGCGTTCCGTCCGATGTGGTGCTCCCCTCGTTGCTGGATCACATGGATCTGGGCGAAGCGTCATTGGATAACGTAATGGCCTTTGACCGCGTTCCGCCAGCCGACCACAAGAACTTCCGGGCGGTCGCTCCGGCCACGGTCAGCCTGTTGCGAGACCGCAGCAAGGCCCGCGTCGCGGCTTCGAAGGAATTCACCGAAATCAACGACAACATCGCCAAGTACATCAGCCGCAAAAAGCGGAAGTCGATCTCGTTGAACGAAGATGAACTGAAGCAGGAACGCCTGCAGGAAGAAGAGAAGACCAAGAAAGAAGCCGACGACCAGACCGATAAGGCCGACGGCCCTCTCTTCCCGAGCGAAGCCTATAACAACGAACTCCTGGCCATCACGTTGGATTACGTGAGTGCCCTGAACGGCACACTGACGGCCAAGAAGTAACAACTCGGCTCCAACCAGGTTGGGGAAGAGATCACTAACAACGCGGTACAACCCGGCAGAGTACCTGCCGGGTTTTTTATTGGGTCAAGGGTCGGGCGTTCGAAGCCCTTTTTGTAACATTCAAGGATCTGGCGTTTTAGCCTGTCCCCGCTACACTTTACTGAAGCGCTGAGGGCATCACTTCGGTATTAGTGGGAGGGCGAGGCTCCCGCCGAGCCTAAAGCGAGCTTTAGCTCGGAGTCCGCCGGAGGCTATAACTGGGGCCTCCGGCGGACTCCGACCGTCGGTCGCTTTAGGCTCGGCGGGGTACCCTCTGGGTCCCTCGCCCTCCCATCCGGCGGTTTGAAACAAGATCCCAGACACAGCACACAACTTGTCGAGCAACGATTTTGAAAGGAAACACTCTCATGCAACGTCCCCTGTTGCGGACCCGATTCGCGGTCCTCATTCCCGTGATCGCCGTCCTGGCCGGTGCGGTGCAAACGTTTGCCGCTGACGCGGTCCCCACCGAACGCCGCCTGGGTACCGATGTCGTCGCCTACCTGTCCGTTCGCAATATCAGCGAAATGAAAACGGCCTGGAATGAAACTCAGTTGGGCCAACTGATTCGAGACAAAGACCTCGCCGCCTTCCTGAAGCAGTTCGAAGCTCCGTGGGCGAAACTCAGCGAAGAGTTCGAGAAAGAATCGGGCATTGCCCTGCAGGACGTCCTGGAAGTCCCACACGGAGAATTCGCCATTGCCGCCCTCTACACCGTCGGCAAGCCGATGGCCGCGGCCGGTTTCATGGACTTCGGCGAGAAGCGTGAAACGGTCGACAAGCTGTTGGAGAAGATGAACAAGTCGTTGACCGACGACGACAAGGCAAAGCGTTCCGAGGAAGAAATCGACGGCACGCAAGTCGTCGTGTACACCCTTCCGGAAGCCGAAAGTGAAGACGAGGACGAAGACAGCAAGACCAAGAAGAAACCGGCACCGGGAACCATCTGCTACTTCATCAAGGACACGACCCTGGTCGTCAGCAGCCGCACCGATGCGTTGAAGTCAATTCTGACTCGCTGGGACGGTCAGCACGAACGGATCTTCGCCGACAAGCAAGCCTTCAAGTACATCCGCGAAAAATGCCGTGGTGAGAACGCGGAAGTCATTCCCCACGTCACGTTCTACGCCGATCCGATTGGCCTGACCAAGGGTTTGATGGCCCTGGGTGGTGCCGACACGCAAACGTCAGCGTACGTCCTCGGCCTGCTCCCCTCCTTGGGATTGGACAAGCTGAAGGCCTTCGGCGGGACGCTCGATATGGGGACCGACGATTTCGACACGGTCTCTCGGGCTTTGGTTTACATCGAACCGCCCCCGTCGGGTGTGCTGGGTGCGTTCCAGTTCCCGGCGAAAAACCTGACCCCGCCGAAGTGGGTCCCCGCGACGGTCAGCACCTACGGCGCCCTGAACTGGGATATCGCCGGAGCCTACACGACGGTCGAAACGCTCTACGACACCTTCCTGGGTCAGGGAGCCATGGCCAAGCAAGTCGACAACATTGCCGAGCAGGAAGATGGTCCCAAGATCCACATTAAGAAAGATGTCGTCGATCAGTTGACCGGCTTGATTACCATCGTCGGCAGCGTCCCCGCCGACGCTGATGCCCTGAGCGGCGAACGTTATCTGTTTGGTTTGGAGCTGAAGGAAGAAGCCCCAGTTCGCCAACTGCTGGAAAAACTCGTGGATCTGGAAGGTTTTCCCGGCAAGGTCCGTGAGTTTGAAGGCGAGAAGATTTACGAAATGAAGGCCGACGGGGCAGATGACGACGAAGAGAAGGCCGGCTACCAACCCGCGATGGCCATCACCAAGAAGCAGTTGATGTTCGCCACGCACGTGCAGGAACTCGAAGCGCTGCTGCGGTCCGATGCCGACCGTGAATCGCTGGCCGACAGCGACGCCTACAAGGCGGTCGCCAAGCGCTTCCCCGAGCAAACCTCATCCCAAAGTTTCCAGCGTTCGGACGCTCAACTGAAGATGCTCTACGAGGCCTTGAAGAGCGGTGCCTTGACCGAAGCCTTGTCGAAGGACGACTTCGAACTGGATGTCAGCACGCTGCCTGAGTTCGACGTCTTGAAGAAGTACTTCCAGCCGTCAGGCGGATTCATGAAGCCTGATGAACGTGGTTGGTTCATGATGGGCTTCAGCCTGAAGGGCAAAGCCGCGGAATAAGCTGGCAAGGTGATTGAATAGAACTGGCCGACTGATTGCATGATCGCGATCAGTCGGCCTTTTTTCGTTGCGCGAATCGGGACCAGCCATCTTCATTTCCACGAGTTGAAATGCGTTTGGCCCCTGAACCCGGAGGGTTCACAGAGAGTAGCCGGTGGTTGAGGAGCGAAGCGACGACACCACCGGTTCCGGACCGAAGTTTGTCGCATCCTGAAGGGATGCCAGAGGGAACAATCGTGCGATCCCGATCGTAACCAGGGGATGACAAGTTCTGCGATCCCTCCAGGATCGGATCGCGTGAGGATGCAAACCGGTGGTGTCGTCGCTCGGCTCCTCAACCACCGGCTACTCTCTGGCATCCCTCCAGGATGCGATCAGACGACGAACTCCCGACGTAGTTCGACTACAACAACCGCAATCTCTTCCGCAGCATCCACTCCACCGACAACACGGTCGTGAACAACAACAGAATCAAATAATGATTCCAGAGCGGCTTGGGGTTGTCGGTCTTCAACGGAACTGGCTCACCCGGCGGTAGCGACGCCGGCAATCCGTCCGCAGTCGCAATCGGGAAATACTTCGCATTGGTTTGCTCGGCCGCTTGAGTCAACTCGGCGACATCCAGCCGCAGCGTCTGCGTTTCCTTCAATGGAGACTCCACCCGGAAATCCTTCGAAGGAGGCGCACCGGCAAATGCGGGCGTCTCCACAACCGCGTGATACGAACCCTCCGGAGCCTGGTTCAATTGACCCTCAAACGTCGAGGGCGCCTGTGGCAACCGGGTCAGCTTCAATTTACGCTGAGGATCCCCCGGACGCTCCAGCACGACCGTGACCCCATCGTCGTTCACAGGAGTCTGCCGATCGTCCAGGAAACGAACACGCACATAAATCGGCTCGCCCTTTTGATAGACCGATCGATCGAGGCTTAACTCAGCCGCCCGGTCCTTGCCCAGCAATCGAGACCGGCACAGATAACGCAGGGTCTGCACCCAATAGCGGCCGTAGTACAAATCGCCCACCCGAAACCGCCAGCGCCAGGTCTCATCGGTGGCGTGAAACATCACCTTTCCCGCCCCGTACCGCTGCATCACGATCACCGGGTATTTGTTATTCCCATTGGTCTTCACCGGATGTGTCGCAAACGCCTTGGCTCCCGGCTTCAGGTCCGGTGCCTCGAGCATCCAGAAGATCCCCGGCAGGTTATTCCAGATGGCCAGGCTGTCCGGTTCATCGGCCGCAAAGCGAAAGATGGAACTCCCCTTCAAGCCTTCCACCGTCAATTGCGGCTGAAAGCTCTCGCTGATGGGACTGGTCGCCGAGGGAGCATTGGCGGACTCGAGTTCAATCGGTAACAGGTCCGCCAGATGCGTTCCCTTGTAGCTCAGCGGATTGGACTGCGGCCCGGCAATGAACAGCAGACCGCCCCCCTGATCCTTCACAAAGTCTCGCAGATTGTCCAACACCAGCGGGCTCAGATAGGCCAGGCTGAGGTCCCCCAGCAGGATCACGTCGTACTGCAGCAGTTCGCTCTTCTGCACGGGAAAATGCGGCTTGGCAGTGATGTCTTCCGCCGAGTACTCAGGATCAGCATCTTGCAACACGGTGGCCAGTTCGACCGTCTTTTCACGCTCGAGGAGATGCTTCAGATACCGAAATTCATACCGCGGAGTATTGTCAGCCAGCAGCACGCGGATCTTTTCCTTGCGGACAGAAACGTGCCGAGTCTCCTTATTATTATCGAGGCGAAACTCCTTCGGCTGCGGGCTGACTTCCAGCACAAGATCCAGTTCCCCGACTTCCGTGGGAGTAAACGTAATCTCCAGCCCGAGCGGCGTCTTATCGTCGGTCACCGTGACGGTCTTCTGCTGCAGCACCTTGTTCGTGCCCGCCTGCTTTAGCTTGAGTTCCACCGCCTTGCCGGCATACCCCGAGGCCTTCAACTTCGCCGAAACGGTGATCGGATCATCGACGAAAGCCACTTCATCGACCAACGTATCGAACAACGCCAGATCGCGGAGTGGCTCGTCATTACCGATGCCGATCGTATAGAGCGGAACGCGTCGCGCCCGTGCATAGGCGGCGGCCGTAGAAAGACGTTCGGCCTCAGTGGTCGTGGTAATCCCGTCCGAAATGATGATGATGGCCGCCGGCGGAGTCCCCCGCAAATCGTTCAACACGCCGCGGACTGCAGGACCCAGCCGGGAGTTGTCTCCTTGCGATTTCAGATCTTTGATCAGCGGCAGCAGTTCCTGGATATCAGCCGGTTTGATCGCATCCTTGTTCCCCAGCCAACTGGCGCTCTCGGCGAAGGTGTAGATGCGCAATTTGTGTTGCCGCTGCAGCCCCGACAAAAAGCTTCCGTCCTGACGTGTCAACAAGGCCTTCGCCAGATTCAACCGAGACGGCGTCTTCGCCCCGCCATCAACCAGCAGTTTCGTCACGGCCTGCTGGACCTTCGCATCCGCATATTGATCGAGCGTGTCCATGCTGCGCGAGGTATCCAGCATGATCACAACATAGGGCAGGCCAGTGCGTTCAATCCGCAGCACGGCCTCAGTGATCATGAAGACCAGCAGCCCGATCGCCGTCAGCCGCAATCCAATCAGCAGAGCCCGCCAGTAGCGATTAATGTTCTGCCCATCCCGGCGATAAACCGCGACGACGAACACCACTGCAGCGATAGAAAACAGCAGCAGGAACCACTGCGGCCACGGAAAGGAATGTCCCCAGTGCCACGAAGTCCCCTGACCGGGATCAGCCGGCGGCACATCGAACAACCATTCCAACAAACGTTGCAGCATGAAGTTGGCACGAGAGAAACGTCAGGAGTAGGACGCCCGAACAATGGGACGACGCTGCATTATAGCCGCACGCGACACAAACCGACAAACACCCGCCAGTGACGACTCAACCGAGATTTTGAAGAGTTTCAATTCAGAGTTATTAGCCACAGATTAACACAGATGAAACACAGATTAGATCATCGTAATTCGAAATCGTTTGACAAAGTGAACTCTCCAATTGAGTATTGCGATGCGAATCTGCATCGAGGTCACTTCAGGTTGACCCAATCTGTGTTTCATCTGTGTCAATCTGTGGCTAAAAATCCTCTCCTCAAATCATGTTCAACTCAAAGCAAAATCGCAGGTCCGACACGTATGTCAAACCTGCGATTCCCGATTTCCATTGGATGTCTGCCGATTTAACTATTCGGAAGTCTTCTTTTCTTCCTTAGGCTTTTCTTCAGCGGGCTTTTTCTCCTCTGCCGGCTTGTCAGCTTCAGGCTTCTTCTCTTCGGGTTTCTTTTCTTCGGCCTTGGGTGCTTCCGGCTTCGGTTCCGCCGGCTTTTCGGTCTTGGGAGCATCCGCAGCCGGTTTCTCTTCCGGCTTGGCGTCTGTCTTGGGTTCTTCAGGTTTCGGCTCGTCAGGCTTCGGTTCGCCGGCCTTGGGTTCTCCCGGAGCGGCTTCACCCGGTTTGGGTTCGGGCTTTGTCTTTTCCTTCACCAACGTGGCTCGCGACAATCGCAGCTTGAGGAAGTTTTCCTCAGAGATCACGTAGTACCAGTCGGCGAACCGCTCGTTGAGCTCTTTCACCTTCTTCTGGCCCTTGGCGACCTTTTCGTTGTAGACCTTCAGGTCATCTTCGTACTTCTTGGTCGCGGCCAGCAAATCGGCCTTGGCTTGCTCTTCGGGAGTCGGCCCCTTGGGAGCGGCGGCAGGAGCCGTCTCCTTTTTCACTTCGGCTGGCTTCGCTTCAGGTTTGGCCTCCTCAGCGGGCTTCTTCTCTTCAGACTTCTTCTCAGCCTCATCCTGACAATCACCCTTCTTCTCGGGCTCGTCAGACTTGGCTTCCGGCTTTTCTTCTGCCGCCTTTTCTTCTGCAGGCTTCTTCTCTTCGGACGGCTTTTCCTCAGCAGGTTTGTCTGCCTTTGGCTTCTCCGCGGCGGGCTTGTCGTCCGCTGGCTTTTCTTCAGCCGGTTTCTCTTCTTCGGACTTGGCTTCTGCAGGTTTCTTTACGGCTGGCTTCTTGGCCTTGCCGGGGGCTTCTGGCACGGGGCCGAGAGACTTCTGATCAAAGTGCGCGGTAATGAACACATAGCGGTTCTTGGTCGAACCTTTCTCTTCCGCCTTCTTGCCCTCTTTTTCATCCAGCTTGCGCTTATCAGCCTCGATCCCGGTTTCCATTTCCAGTTCCGAACCGAAGAAGACTTCGCCGAACCGGAGCGTATAGGCGACTCCCCCGTCGGTGATCGGAATCACTTCACCGTGATCACTGACTATCGGACCATCAGGTTGCAGGTAGTAACCTTTCGATTGCAGATCATTAATCGCCATCTGATCCACTACACCGCCTTTTTCTGACTTGAGTTCTGCGCTGAGGCCATCGGGTTTCTCACGGACCCCCAGAATCTTCAAATCGGCCAAGGCGGTCGTCATGGTCCCGACTTCAGTCTGGTTCACTTCCTCCTTCGCCTCGTCCAGTCCATCCAACGTCCACGGATCAGACGGCTTGGCACGCTTCAGAATGTTTGTCTCTTGCCCGACGAACTTGCGTTTCTTCTTGTCAATCTCGTGCTTGATGATGACGATTTCAGCGAGGTTCTCCCCTTGCAATTGCAGCAAGTCCGATTCGATCCAATCGGCGAATTTCGTCGACAGGTCGATGTTCAGCTTCGCCATGTAAACCGACTTTTCATTCGGGTTACGGATGTAGTAGTAGCTGTCGCGATTGGGCACGCGCTTACCGATGATGTAGTCGACCAGCACTTTGCCGGACGCGTCTTTCAACGTGACACGCTGGCCGCGGCCTTTGATCTTCTTGCTGTCCTCATCGAGCGGATCGACCACCTGCATGGCGGCATATTGCTCGGGATCCTTCGTCGCAAACTGCTCCTTCTTGATCCCGATCACCGAAGCCGCGGTCTTTGCCAGACGATCCTTCCCGTCAGCCGGGTAGTTCTTGTGAGAACCAATCACCCACTTGCCGTCCTTTTCTTGAACGTTGAAGACCTTCGACCGCGTGCTGTCTTCGTTGAAGCTGACGACGGTCATCGACTTCGCATCGGTCGCAACGAAGTCCGTATAGAAGGGGCGGCCGATTTCGCCGAATTCGTCGGGGGCCTTGGGATTGGCCGGGGCAAAAAAGATCGCGAGGACCACCGACACAGCGGCGACGCCGACATAGCTGAGTGTTCGCGTCGATTCGTTCATCGAGGTGTCTCCAAAATATCTGTTTGAGGCGGCCGGCAAACTGGGCCGCGCTGCAGATTCAGTCTTAATTCAGCAAGCTTGCAAAAAAACACCGACCAGGCGAGCCGGGTGGCGTAAGCCCCCGGATTCTTAACTCTTTAACGGTATGGTTGATCTTAACGCTAACCGATTTGAACTTCGCATTTCTTCGTGTCCTTCGTGCTCTTCTGTTCAAAAAACAGGATTGGAACAGAAGGTCACGAAGGACACAAAGGATTAAGATCCACTGATTAAATCATGTGCCTCGTTAAAATGGCGAGGACTAAACGTGCATCTCGAATTCTGACAATTGCCAAAGCCCCGACCTTGCCCAAGAATCCGGGGGCTTACGCCGCCCGGCTCGCCTGGTCAAGGATTCAGCGAACCTACTGCTTGATCAAACGATCCGGGTTGATATTCCGATTCTCATCCGCCAAGCGTCGCAAGAAGACCCAAAAGCCCACCAGCAACGCCGGAATCGGGGGCAAAATCACCGACAACAGGCTGTAGCGGAACTCGATACTGCGGATCTCACGCTCGCTTTCATTACGAGCCTTTTCGATCTGCTGTTTCTTCCTGTTCTCGATTTCCGATTCTTCAATCGTCAGCCGGCGAGATTCTTCTTCCTGCAGGATGCGACTCTTCTGCATCTTGGATCGATCATCCAACGTCTTGTCATTTTGAACGGCTTCCACCTTCTTTTGCAGACGCTCCTGGGCTTCTTTGAGTTGCTTCTTCGCTTCCTTCTCAGCCGAGTCGCGTTCTTCATTGCGCTTTTTCGTGAAGACCTGCGTCTGGGCTTCGACCGCCGTCAGCGTCCGTTCCCGGGCACGTCGCTTCCGCAACGGAATCAAGGCCTCGTCACCCGCCAGATCGTCCACGCAGTCCAATGCAAACGTCACGTTGTCGAGACGCAGGTTGTAGAGATCACGCTCACGAATATCGAACATCGAATCTGAGACCAAATCGATATCGCAAACATAAATCACGTTGACTTGCTCGGCCGCGAATGGGTCCTTGTCTGTCTTAGCGGGAGCCGGCTTGGATTTGATCTTCGCAGCCAGCACATATTGCTCACCGTCCGGCAGCATATGAACTGCATCGCGGTTGATTTGCGGGCCACCCATGCCGAAGAAGCTGGGAGTCTCTTTGATCAACTCTTCCCAGGCAATCGTTCCCGAACTGGTACTCGAACGCAGCAACGGAATGAACTCCAATCCGGCGTTTTCGCGTTGACGAATCGTTCCGGGGAAGGGGACCAACATCTCCTGCAGACCACTCGAAACCGGGCTCTTGCCGCTGAATCCACCTGCACCGGGACTCTTTGCACCAACCCAAATCAGTTCCGGCCCGATCATCAATTCGGTGTATTCAGGGTGCGGTGTGTATTGGTCGAAGACGACCTCACCGTTGTCCCAGGCAACGCCGAGCAAATTCATCAAGCGTGTCGCTTTGCCGTTATCGGCTTTGGGCTGCGGCGGGGCTTGTTGTCCACCGAAGGGTCCGCCACCTGCGGCTGGCTTTTGTTGACGCGGTGCATTGCCGAGATTGAACAATGGCACCGGGTCATCGAAGATCAACGTGGGCTTACCCTGCTTAACGTAGTCCACAAAGTTCTGCATTTGCGGTTCGGTCAACGACGAGGGCAACGCAGCAATCAACACGTCATAGCTACCGGTGATCGGCGAATCGGCCATCACCTGCTCGACCTTGTATTCCTTCTTCAACTCGGTCACGAACCGCCATTCGGGTGATTGGCGGAACGTCGCCGGATCAAAACCACCCGCCATCTTGACGTCAGTCGTCAGGATACCAATCCGCACTTCTTTGCTAGCCACGATCGTACGAATCGACCGTGTCAGTTCGTATTCGACGGGAGTTCCCACGTCGAAGAACGGAATGACGACTTCCTTATCCGACCCGCTGCTGATCACGCAGCCCATGAAGATGGATTCAACCGAGAACTTACCGCCGCGCTGGCTTTGCACCTGGTTCGGATTGATGCCGAAGCCCTTGGCTTCATCGGCCGCCGTGCTGAACTGGTCAGTTTCGACGATACGCACTCGAACCTTATCGCCGCCAATCTGGTCGAACTGCCGCAACAGACCAATCAAGTTGCTGCGGGTCGCGACGTACTCACCGGGAACCTTCGGGCTGACGAAGGCCTGAATGACAACCGGCTTCTTCGGATCGATCGACCGCAGCGTTTCGCGGGTCGTCGGGTAGACGCTGTAGATGCGTTCGGCAGTAAAGTCAGCTCGCATCCCGGCAAACCCGGAAACGGCAATGTTCAAACAGACCAGCGTCACCGCCAGAGCCACGCCGCGGGCCAGATAGTGCCAGCCCATCGAACCGTGCGGACCACCGCTCCAGTGACGCTTGGCGATCATCACCAAGTTGACATACAGCATGAATCCCGCGAACGAGACGAAATAGAGGATGCCCGACAACGGCACCATCCCCAGACCGAAGTCCCGCAAGTGCTCGTCAATTCCCAGGTTGTTCAACTTCGACAGGTTGCCCCAGTCGGGAAACGCGATGCGGCCCAAAGCTACGGGAATCGCGCAAAACGCCGAACCCAGGATGAACGCCACAGTCGGGCTGTTGGTCAACACCGAGGCCACCATCGCGGCACTCAACAGAGCAGCTCCCGAGATCCAGTAGCCAATGTAGTTGGCGAGGATCAGCATGAAGTCAAAGTCGTAATCGATCGGGTTGAAGACCGACTTGCCGGTCAGGAACTTCAACACAATGGTCGTACCGAAGACGAACGAAAACGCCAGGGCCGTCGTGTAAATCGCGAGCAGTGAAAAATACTTGCCCAGCAGAATTTCGACGTCATGTGCCGGCAGCGTAAAGAGCAGTTCGTCAGTCCCCTGCTTCTTTTCGTCAGCCCAACAGGTCATGGCGATCGCGGGGATGATGAACAGCAGAATGAGCGAGAACCAGCCGTTGAGCTGATCCAGGGTCGCCTGGTTGTCGGCAAAGAATTCGGGAGTGAATGCTCGAAAGGCCATCAAACCGACGAACGCCACCACAAACAGGTAGCCGATCACGCTTGAGAAGTAGCTCAAGAAGTTGCGTTTGAAGACCGCGAGGATCACATGTGGTCGCAGGGCCATAGATGCTGTTTCCTCAAGTGAAGCTGATGTATTCCGTAGCCCGACTCTCCTGAGTCGAGCGATTTTTCTCGTATCTCGTTAGCCACAGGACGGGAATGAGCATCGCCCTCCCCGTCTTCGTATTTCTTCGTGTCCTTTGTGACCTTCTGTTAAAAAAGAGATTTGAACAGAAGGTCACGAAGGACACGAAGCTCTTGGAAGGCCATTTATGTGGAAGCTGTTTCTACTTCATTTCGCTAAAAGCGATTCTCTTTTTGTATCCGGCTCGCCCGACTCTGGAGAGTCAGGCTACAAGACTATGCCTTACCCAGTGTGAGCTGCCGGAACCGGGTTTCCATATCGACACCCGTTTGTTCCAAGTCATTCACGCCACCATCGAAGACCAGCCGCCCGTTGTTGATGACGATCACACGAGTGCACATCGCCTTAACTTCCTGCAGAATGTGCGTCGACAGCAGAATGGTTTTCGTCTTGCTCAGGCTGATGATCAAATCGCGAACATCATGTACCTGATTCGGATCGAGACCGCTGGTCGGTTCGTCCAGGATCAAGACTTCCGGGTCGTGCAGCAACGCCGCGGCCATCCCGACACGCTGCTTGAACCCGCGTGACAGCTTGCTGATCGGCTTGCCCCACACGGTGGTCAGCGAGCACTTATCAGCCACATATTCCAGTCGAGTCCGCAGATTGCTGCCCGACATTCCGCGGGCTTCGCCGAGGTACTTCAGGATCGAATCGGGGGTCATTTCGGGATACAGCGGACCGTTTTCGGGCAGGTACCCGATCAGCGTCGCCGCTTGAATGCGTTCGGCGTAAACGTCGTGGCCACCGATGAATGCGGAGCCTTCTGTCGGGGACAAATAGCCCGTCAGGAGCTTCATCGTGGTCGATTTCCCGGCACCGTTCGGCCCGAGAAACGCACACACCTGGCCGCGGGGAACCGCAAAGGTGACCCCTTGAATGGCCGCAAACGGACCATAGTATTTACACAGGCCGCGTGCTTCGATCATCGCCTGCTTCTTATCATCAGCCATAGACACCTCATCCAGAAATCGTCAATTCCGAACGGAAATTCGGAACGGAAGCTAAGTCGGTTGTCTTAAATCTCAGGGCAAATCCCCGCCAAAACGGCAGAAAGTCCCCGCTCTCGCTCCATGCTGTCTGGGAAATACGCATCCAGCGTGCCGAATGCGAGCATTTCCCAGCAGTCGCTGAAAAACGACTATTTCCGCCAGATCCCTGCAATTTTCAGGAAATCCTCAACCCAATTGTGACCCCACGAATCCTGTCAAAATGGCAAACACGATTCAGGAGATCACACTGGCAAAATTGCGGAAGTTTTCAAACCTTGTCTGTATCGGAACCCCACGCCAACTTCAAGGGCGCGAGCGGTTCCGTGGGACGGGTCTCCAGGCCCGTCTGAGCCCGTAACATTCGACGGAGCCAAGATTAGTCCCTGGCGAGCTTCGCGCAGCGCACGAGTTGCCTTTGATTATCCGCGAGAGAATTTATTCAGGGCTTCCAATTGAAATCAACTCATGCGCTGCGCGAAGTTCGCCAGGGTCGGACGTTTGCCAAGTCGAATGTTAGGGCACTCAGACGGGTCTGGAGACCCATCCCACGTTAAACTGACCTGCTATGCTCCAACCGGCAATCGACAACCCGTTTCCCGAACCCCGCGCGGCCTACGTGCATGTGCCGTTCTGCGTGCATCGTTGCGGCTACTGCGACTTCACCGTCGTCGCCGGCAAGGACCGGTTGATTCCGGCCTATCTGGATGCTCTGGAGATCGAACTCGAATCGCTGAAAAAACCTAGACCAGTCGACACCATCTTTGTGGGAGGCGGCACACCGACCCATCTGCCTCCGAAGGATTTGTCGCGACTGTTGAATCTCATCCGCTACTGGTTCCCCCCCACGCCCGGTGCTGAATTCAGCGTAGAAGCCAACCCGGCCGATCTAGATCACAAGCGAGTCGAGGTCCTCGCCAATCACGGAGTCAACCGGATCAGCCTGGGAGTCCAAGCCTTCGACGACCAGACTTTGCAACTGCTCGAACGAGACCATCGCCAGGCTGACATTCAGCGTATCTGGCAGTTGATTCGCCAGTATTTTGAGAATGTGTCGCTCGACCTGATTTTTGGGGTGCCGGGTCAGACGTTGGCCACGTGGGAACAGACTCTCCACGCAGCAGTCGCCCTGCAACCGACGCACGTTTCGACCTATGGCCTGACGTATGAAAAGGGAACCCGATTCTGGGCTCGGCGGGAGAAAGGGGAACTGGTGGCCTCGGCAGAAAATCTGGAAACCGAGATGTATGCCCTGTCGATGGAGACATGGACCGCAGCCGGGATGGAACAGTACGAGATCTCCAGCTTCGCCCAGCCGGGATTTCGCTGCCGCCACAACCAGATCTACTGGCAGGGGCAAGGCTATTGGGCCGCTGGTCCGGGAGCCGCCCGCTACATCAACGGCCGCCGTGAATCCAATCATCGCAGCGTGACGACGTGGATCCAACGTCTCAAACAGGGACTTTCCCCAGTGGCCGATTCCGAAGAATTGTCCCCCGAGGACCGCGCCCGCGAGCTGATCGTACTGGGACTACGCCGCTGTGACGGCATCAATACGGCACAGTTCCTCGCACAAACCGGATACGAACTGCGCAGTCTGGAACCACAAGCCTGGAACCGGCACGTGGCAACAGGGTTCCTCGAAGAGGCTGAGGGGACAATTCGGCTCACCAAAGTAGGGCGGTTCGTAGCGGACAGTGTGATTATGGATTTTCTATGAAGCACGCCGTTCGACCAAAGATCAAGAAGATTTGGAACACTAATCTACGCTAATCAACACTGATAAGACGAAAACACGGGCGAAATCCCTTTCCTGACGTGTTGTGAATTTCTGAATTAGTGTTGATTAGCGAAGATTAGTGTTCCAAGAATTCTTCGTCTGGACTCTCACAATCGTGACCGCTTGGTTCGCGTTCGACAGTGGTTGTTGTCTGCAACTTCTCACTCAACTAACATGCCGCAACCCATTCGCTTCCTGTAATCACCGACTCGGATCAGGATACTTCGATGCCAGCCGGACCAGCGACATCCTCTCCCGCGAACTCAGACAACAAGCTTAACGCCTGGCGCCATCGCGAATGGCTGGAGGCCGACGGTCTGGGGGGCTATGCGTCAGGAACGGCTGCTGGAATTCAGACTCGTCGGTATCACGCATTGCTGCTGACCGCCCTGCAACCGCCGACGCGGCGCTGCGTTCTGGTCAATGGCTGCGAAGCCTGGGTCGAGACTCCCGCCGGACGGTTTGCACTGTCATCGCATGACTACAATCCGGAGGTCGTGCATCCCGATGGCGTTCGGCATCTTGTGTCATTCTCGACCAATCCCTGGCCCACCTGGACCTATCAATTGCCAGACGGGTTGCAGATCCGCCATGAGCTCTTCGTTCCGCGCGGCAAAAGCGCTGCCGTATTGCGGTGGAGCCTCGCCCCTGACAGTAAGCGGCCGGCGTACTCTGTGACGCTCAAGGTCCAGCCGTTTCTATCTGGCCGCGATTATCACGGTCTGCACCATGAGAACCCCGATTTCCAGTTCGCACCGGTCGCGGTCAAAGATGGGCTCGTGAGCTGGCAGCCGTACCGAGATTCGCCGCTGATCCTCGCCGGCCACAATGGTCGCTATGAGCAACGTCCCGAGTGGTTTCGCAATTTTCTCTATCGGCAGGAACGTGAACGCGGCCTGGATTTTTCCGAGGATTTGGCATCCCCCGGCAACTTTCAATGGGACCTGCAAGCCGCGCCCGCGGTGTGGCTGCTGACATTGGATTCTCCGCTGGGTTTGACCCAAACCGGGCCGGTGGACGATCGCTTCTGGGACGTACTCTCCCAGCGTGAAACCCAACGCCGAGCCCAATTTGCGAGCCCCTCTACATGGGGCGCCGACGCCTATCTGACGCGGCGCGGGACAGGGCAGACGATCATCGCGGGGTACCCGTGGTTCACCGACTGGGGCCGCGATACGTTTATCGCCATACGCGGTCTCTGCCTGGCGACAGGTCGGTTGTCGGAAGCCCGACAGATCCTGCTGGCTTGGTCTAAATGTGTCTCCAAAGGAATGCTGCCCAACCGCTTCCCCGATAGTGGGCGAGTCCCGGAATATAACTCCGTCGATGCCGCGCTGTGGTTTGTCGTCGCCGTGTTCGAGTTCCTCGAACTGGCCGGTTCTACCAACCTGATTTCAGATGCCGAAGAATTGGACCTAGTGGAGGCGGTCGAGGAAATTCTGCGTGGCTATCACACCGGAACGCGGTTTGGAATCCGCTGCGATTCCGACGGACTGCTGGCTTGCGGTCAGGAGGGAGTTGCCCTGACCTGGATGGATGCTCGCGTTGGCGAGTGGACGGTGACCCCGCGGATTGGCAAGCCGGTCGAAATCCAAGCTCTGTGGATCAACGCGCTGCGGATTGGCGAATCGCTGGAGCTCCGTGGCCAGGACTGGCGGGCCAGCTTGGAAAATTTCCTCGCGAAATTCTGGCTGGAGGAACAAGGCCATCTTGCCGACGTTGTGGACAACGGCCATCAAGCGGGCGAGGTCGATGGCACGTTGCGTCCAAATCAACTGCTCGCGGTGGGCGGCCTGCCGTTTCCTTTGTTGGAAGGTGATCGAGCTCGCCGGTTGGTCGATACCGTTCAATCGCAGTTGTGGACTCCTGTCGGCATGCGCACTCTGACGCCGCAACATCCCGATTACCGCGGACACTTGATTGGAGAGATGCGAGAACGCGACTTAGCCTATCACCAAGGGACCGCATGGCCGTGGCTGTTGGGACCATTCGTCGAGGCGTGGGTGCGGGTGCGCGGTGACTCGCCGGCCACCCGCCAGGCCGCACGGCAACAGTTTTTGGTGCCGCTGTTGGCGAGTCTTGATAACTCCGACAACGGTCCATTGCACATCCCCGAGATTGTCGATGGAGACAGTCCGCATACATCACGCGGTTGTCCGTTTCAGGCGTGGTCGCTGGGGGAGTATTTGCGCTTGGATTTGGATGTGCTGGCGTAGATCAAACCGCCAAATACATTGCCCGGACGAGTCATTCACTCTCTCCTCCGGTCCAGCTCTCGGTTATAATTGTTTGACATTGCGTCTTCGCCCCGTGGGGGACGCTGCCAGCGTCCCCACCGACGCTAGTCGCGTCGGGCACGGTGCGTGTCGTCTATGACGATTGCACTGAATCTGCCTTCCGCAAATTGCGTTTGAGCAGCAGTTTTCGCCGACAGTGGGCTGTGTGGCGGGTGCTGATGTTCGATAGAGTACAGGGTCATGAACCTCGATAAACGTCAAAAAATCCTGGTCGGAGCACTCCTGGGAATCTTCCTCCTCTGGCAGGGGAGTGGCGTGCTTTGGAGCATCTTCTTCGGCCCGTTCGACCAGCGCAACACACAGATCGTGGCGTTGGATGAACAACTCAAGAAGAAAAAGGACGCTAAGTTTCAGCTCGACTTGACTGCGGCCCGCACACGGATCTGGGAGCGACGCAGCTTGCCCCCCAGCGCGGATATTGCATCGCCCCTGTACCACCACTGGGTGCTCGATCTGGCCAGCAAGCATCATCTGGAAAAACTGGTCGTCACGCCCAAACGCTTGAGCACCGGCATCACCAGCCAGGTCTTTACGCGCATTCCGATTTCGGTGACGGCGGAATGCAAGATGGACCAGCTGTGCCAGTTTCTGTACGACTTTTATCGCACCGACTTGCTGCACAAGGTGACTCATCTGGGAGTCGAAAGTCTGGATTTCAAGGCGAATCCCACCTTGAAGGTCAGCCTGGAACTCGAAGGCTTGTCGTTGAAGTCGGCCCCCGTTCGGACAACCCTGTTTGCGGGCAAGCAAGAGACTGCCGTGACTGATGCGATGAAGCAGAAGTCGCTGGACGACTACAAGTCGCTCAGCGCCGCCAACCGTTTCGTCCGGGGATACAACGGTCCGCCGAAGCCTCCGACACCGCCTGCTCCCCCCGGTCCGCCACCGACACCGTTTGATTCTGCCCCGTTCACGAAACTGATCGGAGCGGTCGAAACGGAAGGACTTCCGGCTGAAGCCTGGCTGTACGATCAATCGAGTAATCAGCGAACCGTCTTGACCGCCGGCAAAGACTTCGAAGTTGCCGGAGTGAAAGGCAGCGTCCTCGAGATCGGCAATCGGTTCATCATCTTGAAGGTCAAGGACAAGGAGTGGCGTCTGGAAATGGGGGACAACCTCAAGCAGATGACCGAGATCAAGCCCGCGGCGCCTGCCACCACACCACCGGCGAGCACTCCGGCCGCGGAGTTGCCGATGAAACCACCGGCGTAAATTGTCGATTGCCATGCGTTCGCCCGACTCTGGAGAGTCAGGCTACAGGCTGCGCCACCAGCAGCTAACCAGCAGCCGGGCCGCATCCCACTTCGTGACCTTTGGACGCCGTTCCCAGACGCGATAGCCTTGCGCTTCGATCTTGTCGAGAATGCACAATCCGCCTTGGGCAAATAGCTCAATGTCGATGCGCAACTTCCGCGGCAAAACGCCGATCAACGGCAATCCCGACTTCAAAAACGCACGGGCTCGTGCGACTTCGAATTCCATCAACTTGAGGAATTCGGGACTGGTAACGCGATTCGCCAAGTCCGCGTCCGAATAGCCAAATCGCTCGCGATCTTCGCGGGGAAGATAGCAGCGGCCGATCTCGGCGTCTCGCGCTACATCCTGCCAGAAGTTAGCGAGTTGCAAACCCGTGCAGATCGAATCGGACCACGCTACCGTCTCCGGCCGATGTTGGCGGCAAAGGTAGAGAACCAGCCGACCGACCGGATCCGCACTGCGGCGGCAGTAGTCTCGCAGTTCGACAAACGTGCTGTAGTCGCGAACCGTCTGATCCTGTTGAAATGCGGAAATCAGATCTCGAAAGGGTTCTGCCGGAATCGCGAATACATCAATCGTGGGCTTCAAGGCAACGAACACGGGATGCTTTGATTCGCCACGATAACAGGCTTCCAACTGTTCGGCCCACCATGCCAGAAGTTGTTGTGAAAGCTGAGGGTCACCGGTCTCGTCCCCCAAATCATCTGCCCAACGGCAGTAGGCGTAGACGTTGAAAAAATGCTGGTGGAGTTCACGCGGCAACAGCCACGAGACCACCGGGAAATTCTCATAGTGCCCGAGAGCCAGCTTGCGGCAGTAGAGTTCCGCGTCTTGTTGGCTGGGTGCGGATGCAGTGGATTGGGGTCCCCAGGTTTGCAGTTGGTTTTGGAAATCGAGCATGTGACTGGAGACTGCGAGCGGCAAGGAGGAACGGTTTGGCTCCCCTCGCCCGGGTACTCCG
>JAKFVC010000252.1 GCA_021732415.1 Planctomycetaceae bacterium | reverse complement strand
CTTCGCGGTGCTTCCGGATCGCCGGGTCGCCGTAGGAACTCGGCATGGCGAAATCTATTTGATTGACGGTGTCGATGCGCCGAAACCAATCCCTTTGTTTCATCGGTTCGCAACCGGCCTCGATGAGATCTTCGGGCTGACGTGGAAAGACAATGCGTTCCGCGTCACCCAGAGCTGTGAATTGACGCGCGTCAGCGATTCAAACCGCGACGGTGTGGCAGATCGGTTTGAAACCATCTCGGATGCATGGGGATATGCGAATTACCACGAATACGCGTTCGGTTCAAAGCTCGATGCTGACGGAAACCAGTTCGTGGCGCTCGGCCTGTCGGAGTCTTACTATTCGCATGCTTTGAACCGTGGATTCATCATGAAGGTTGCGCCGGACGGAAAAATAACCGCGTTCGCCAGCGGCTTGCGCAGCCCCGGCGGGATCGGGTTCGATGAGCACCGCGCGCTGTTCTATGTGGAAAGTCAAGGGCCGTGGAATTGTTCGTGCAGTTTGAAGGCGGTGTCGCAGAACAGCTTTCATGGTCACCCGGCGAGTTTCAATTGGTACCCATTTTCGCCCGAACTGGGACCAACACCTGAGATGCCGAAGTCAGGAAGTCGCATCGCGACCGAGAAGAATCGCGTCAAACAACTGGTGCCATACGCCGTCGTTTTTCCGTACATCCGCATGGGACGGTCTATCACGGCTTTCAGTGTTAATCACACACAGGGCAAGTTTGGCCCCTTTGAAAATCAGATGTTCCTGGGTGATTACACTCAATCGATCTTGATGCGTGCCACGACGGAGCAGGTCAACGGTGTCTGGCAGGGAGCGTGCTATCCGTTTCGCGAAGGGCTTTCCACCGGAATTCTCAATGTGGAATTCACACCTGGTGGCAACCTGCTGTGTGGCGGCACCAACCGCGGCTGGCCAGTTCGAGGGATCAAACAATTCGCCCTCGAAC
This sequence comes from Planctomycetaceae bacterium, assembly GCA_021732415.1. GTDB lineage: Bacteria > Planctomycetota > Planctomycetia > Planctomycetales > Planctomycetaceae > JAKFVC01. The sequence continues at coordinate 21,539 of JAKFVC010000252.1, read as the reverse complement.
GACTCGAATGGAACGGCAAGATGCCATTCGAGATCAACCGCGTCACGATTGAACCAGATGGATTCAAGGTCACGTTCACCAAGCCCGTGGACCAAGTCACCGGCAACTCCACGGACTCCTATGTCATCTCTGCGTTTACTCACCCCTACCACGGCGGCTACGGCGGACCGGAAATCGAGCAGCAAAAGCCCGGCGTGCAGACAGTATCGCTGGCCGAGGACGGACTCTCGGCCAAAATCACTCTGGAAGAGCTCGACCAGGGATTCGTGTATGAGTTCGATCTGGTACGTCTGCGTTCTCGCGACAAAGAAGAACTGCTGCATCGCAACGCGTTCTACACGGTCAACGAGATTCCCTCCAGATAACGCCGCTGCTCAACCAACAAATCAACTCCCATGATCGTCCGGAAACTGAAGATGTCCCCAATGAAAACAATTGCTGGTCGTACAACGCTGTTCGCTTTTGTTATGGGTGTCCTGGTCGCGATTTCAGTCAATGCTCACAGATTGAATGCTGCCGAGCATCCGGTCCCAGAGAGTCCGCTTTGGCTGACGTACTCCGGGGACAAGGGGCCAGGAGCGGGCAAACACATCGTCCTGATCGCGGCGGATCAGGAATACCGCAGCGAGTATTCTATGCCGATGCTCGCGCGGCTCTTGGCAAAGCATTACGGGTTTCACTGCACTGTTTTGTTCAGTCTGAATCAAGACAACGACGTCGATCCAACGCAAAAGATTCGCTGGGAGGACAAGACGGTCACTCACAACATTCCCGGCCTCGAACATTTGGAGAAATGCGATCTCGTCATCTTGTTCAGCCGCCTGATTTCCCTGCCGCCCGGGCAATTGAAGCACATCTACAACTACCTTGATTCCGGGAAGCCGATCATCGGCATCCGCACCGCCAATCACGGTTTTATTGACTTCGACTACCGGAAGGATGGCAAGAAGATCGACTTCGGTGAAGCCGTACTGGGTGGTTCATTCCGAAATCATCACGGCCGCTGGCAGCAGGATTCCACTCGCGGCATCTTCGTCGAGCAGAACAAAGATCATCCCGTCCTGAAAGGGGTCAAGAACATCTGGGGCACCTCGGATGTCTATCGCACCTACAAGGAAGGCGGCAGCCTGCCCGAAGGCTGTCTGCCGCTGATGGAAGGCCAACCGCTGATGGGTCGCAAGCACGACGACGCGGTAAATGCCGAGCTGATTCCGTTACCGGTCGCCTGGGTGAAAACATGGACCGGCAACACCGGACGTACCGCGCGAGTCTTCCACGTCACTATGGGAAGCGCCCAAGATTTTCAAAGTGAGGGTCTTCGTCGCCTGACCGTGAATGCGGCCTACTGGTGCTTACATATGGAACAAGGCGCGCCGCGGTGAATTGTTCACTCAGGCACCGATTGGCTACATAAGACCTACGTCCAACGAACTGGCGTTCGATCCAGACGAGCAAGTCCAGACAGTCGTTCGCCTGATTTTCGAGAAGTTCGAAGAACTCAGGTCGGCATCGGCAGTTTTGCGGTACTTTGTTCGACATGGGATTCTCGTGGGAGTTCACGAAGTCAATGGACTAACTCCCAGTCCGATCGAATGGCGTCGACTCGGCACCAGCACGTTGCTTGAAATCCTGCACAATCCCACGTATGCAGGGGCATATAGCCAGGGACGAAGGTCGTACAAACGTCGGTTACCGGCACCATCGTCGCGTCCCGGCAAGAGATACTTGCCAATGGATGAATGGGAAGTCTTGCTGAAGGGCACGCTGCCTGCATACATCACATGGGACCAGTTCCTCGCGAATCAGGCAACGCTCAAGAGCAATCAGGCTCGCGCATCGTCACTCGGTTCCGCCCGAAACGGCGGTGCCCTTCTTCCTGGCCTGCTGATCTGCGGCTACTGCGGAGCTCGAATGGTCGTGCAGTATAAGAAAGACTCTTCGATTCGATACTGCTGTCTTTTGCAGGCGATCCATCACGCTGACAAGCAGTGCCAGGCCGTGAAGGGGAATCTGTTGGAGGATCTCGTTCGGGAAAAGGTCTTGAATGTTCTTGAGCCAGCCGCCATCGAACTCAGTATCCAAGCCGCCGATGACATTCAGCGGAACCGCGATCAACTCCACAAAAACTGGCAGCAGCGATTGGAGCGGGCGCAGTATGAGGCTGAAAGAGCTCACCGACAGTACGACGCCGTTGACCCGGGGAACCGCCTTGTTCTCCGCGACTTGGAGCAGCGTTGGGAATCGGCATTGCGTTCGATAAGGCAGTTGGAAGAGGACTACAATCGTTTTTGCCTCGAGGAGCCACGGTTGCTGTCATCGAAAGAGAAAGACGACATCCGGGCACTTTCGGCCGCCATTCCAACGATCTGGAGTGCTTCCGAAACTACGCCGCAGGATCGCAAGATGATCATCCGCCAGCTCATTGAACGAGTGGTGATTCGGAGAACCGGAGATATCGCGGATGTGACGATTCATTGGGCTGGCGGCTACGAAAGCGCGCACCAAGTCGAGCAGCCGGTCCACTCCTTCAAGCGAATGCGCGACTTCGATGCATTCAAACAACGGGTGCTTGAAATGCATTGGGCAGGCCGGTCATATCCGGAGATCTGCGCCCAATTGGTCTCAGAGCAATTCCTCTCTCCCAAGGGAGGAATGCACTTTCGTCCGGAGAACATCCGCACGTTTCTCCGACGCTACTGCAGCGAAGAACTCGGCTCCGCCTGGGGCTCATTTCGAGAATATCTGTGCCAGGACGAGTGGCTCATTGGGGATCTTTCACGGGAATTGGGCATCCCACAGGCGACGCTGCAATTCTGGCGTCGGCGCGGTTGGGTGCATGGACGACAATTACGTCCCGGCGGTGGCCGCTGGATCCTCTGGGCCGACGCAGATGAGCTTGAACGCCTCAGAAAACTGCGTGCGTGCCCAATCGATGCTAGCGCACGTCGTGATCGATATCCGAGAGAGCTTGTCACTCCAAAACCTCGTCCGTAATCGACGCCGACTACAACCGATCGGTCCACCCCGCCGGCGATGTGGGCAGATGGTAGACGACGATTCCAGTTCAACCGAGACGCTTGGCGCTATCAGCGATTCTGTGGCATCGTAGGCTGCAATGGCCAAGAAGGCTCAGAAAGTATCGGCCCAGACTACCGAAGCCGATCCACTTCATGAATCCGTGGACCGGCTGGCCATGGAGATCCGTCTGTTGCGCGAGGTGATGGACGAACTGCGGGAACAGTACAGTTGGATCACGAGGAATGGCCTTCCGGTCCAACCCGTCGAGCACTTCGTCCTCAAGCAGATGGCCCGCAACCCGTGTGCGAAAGATTGGGGGAAGCGGCTGAAAGTGGTGCGGTGGACAGAGACGCCGAAATCCTCCGCAGCCAATGATCTTGATGCGATCAGTGACTTCGCTCAGCACTTTGAATCCATCGTCCACGGCATCGCCGAGGCACAACTTGAAGTCCTGCTCGTGGCCCTCGACGGCGTGCGTGAGCAGATTCTTGCGGCGATCCAGAAGCCTTCGAGAGAAGCAAGAGCGCAACTGCCGCCAAATCCTCTCGCCACGTCGGACGGAGATCCTGTCACATCTGCATCACCCCCGCCCAGCGACGCACCTGAGCCAGGCCACCTGTTTTGATCTTTCGTTTTCGGATGGAATTGCGACAGCGAACGAACGGGGGCAGAATGGCCGCACTCCTTCATCTTGCACGATGTCGTCCATCCTCCTTCTCAGATCCCAGGAGACTCCGCTCGATCACCCGGACTCCTGTCACATGTTTCTCTCCGTAGGAGACGCTGCAATTCTGGCGTCGGCGCGGTTGGGTGCATGGCCGACAATTGCGTCCCGCCGGTGGCCGCCGGATCATCTGGGCCGACACAGACGAACTTCAACGCCTCAGAAAACTGCGTGCGTGTCCTTCGGGCGGTTCTCGGCAGCGCTTAGACCGATCGTGCTGATCACGTCGATCAACTCGCCCAAGCGTGACGCTATTTGTAGAAGCTGGGCTTTCTCGGCACGATGTTCAGCTTTTTGTAGTCAAACCCGCTGTCGGGTGGATTGTATTCGCCGACAAGATCCATGCAGGATTTGTCGTTGATGTCGGCTTTCGGCAATAGCGAGAGAGCATCGGTCGATGTGACTAAGCAGCTCTCGAGTTCTATGAAAAATACAGCCTATTGGGAATATGCTCGCACTAGAAGTTGGTCTAGGACGGCTTGACGCAGGCGTTGTTTCAAAGATGTGACGTCTGAGACAAATGCCATTTTGCTCGCCCGTTCTGCCCGACCCTCGGAAATTACTCTGACCATGACGGCACAAAAACTTAGTCTATTGCAGATTCAATCCCTCGCGCAGCGATTTACAGAGTTATTAAAAAGCAAGATGGAACAGGACAGCAACTTCAGTTTTGCCTATGCACTTTTTCCTTTTGGCTCATGTAAGAGGTCTTCACGTCTGTTGGCATTCATTCTCGCAGAAATGTCATTTCCGACGACCTATGTTGTTGCGAGCAGCACCAATAACAAGAATCAAGAGCATGCTTGGCTTCGTTTCGACAACTTGTCCGGTTCCGGTATCATCGACCTGACTTGCTGCCAATTTGACTACTGCAATCTGCCTTGCCCATACGTTGAAGAAACGTCCGAGTGGCACAACAAACATTGGCAAATCGAAAAACAAGAAGACGTTGCAAATCTTCGCACACCGAATGGGACGGCCGAACTCGAAATCCGAAACCAAATGCTAAGTGAGTGATCACGGCATGACGTTTCGAGCGCCTGATCATTAAGCGATGGAAACTCCATACAGTGTGCTGAATAGTTGGGCAACTCAATGGAAATTGCCGTTGATAATGTGGCATGGCCCAAGACCGATTGGGCTGTTTTCGCTGCTGGTCCGGCATACGACGACAAAATGAAGTAAGGCAAATGGAAATGTCGACCCCACGTATTGCAGTCTGCCAATGGGCGAAGCTCCAGAAGGGATTTTCCCCTGGATTTGCAGCATCTTGGAATGCGGATCACTTTGCTTATCCAATTCGCGCAGGACGCGGGGCGATTTCTTGCGTTTTTCAGAACTCAATTGAGCAACCTTAAGACTGTTGTTTTTAAGTTGAATCCATTAAGTCAAACACTTTGGCACCTTTGTGTGGATTTCGAGACGGAGAGTGCTGCCCGCTCAAATCACAATCGTCGTTATGCGCTCGCTCGCACAAGTTGGACGACATGCGAATGATAACATGCGTTGGTCCGACACACCGATGTCGTGACTGATGCGTCAGCGTCGCGAATTCCGAATCCAGGCGAAACAGGAAAGTGTTCGGAGAATAATGGTCCGTTGCGATGGAACGAGTCATTCCGTTCCTTGTACTACTCTTTGCGCCACTACATTCTCGACCAAGCGTGCGATCTCGCGCACCCGCACCACCTGCAGTTCTGGCGTCCCCTCCGGGGCTATCACTGCCGCCGAGGCCGAGAGACCTGCCACGGCCTCCACAGTTACCGTGGCGCCAGGGAACTGGGCTCGGAGTGCTGCCTCGACCAACTGAGCCCAGTTGGGGAAGGCTTGGTGGTATGGGCCGTAGATCTGGTAGCGAAGCTCCCAACCCGCCAGAAGGTCGGGAAGCTCGCCTGCCTGCAATTGGACCGGGGGTGCCGGAAATTCGAGTTCTTCTGGCTGGGAGGGGGCGGAGCTTACTGGCTGCGAAAGTGGTGGGGCCTCGTCGGCTGCCACATCTGCAAGGGGGGTGAAGACAGGGAATTCCGCAGGCGGATACCCCGGCTGAGCGTAGTCGATGTACACTCCCGTGTACCCCATCAGTTGCAACAGGATTTTGTTCAGTAGATTCTGGATACGGGCGTGGCGGAGGATTCGTGTCTGGAGTTCATCCTGACTCCCAGCGGTGGTGAGCCGCCCGTGGGCGGACGGGTTCCGCGTGTCGCTCCAAGCGTTGAAATCCTCCTTCGTTACCCCAAGTATGCCGCGACTTATCCAGTCCCGGAATATCTCGTTTGCACTGAGGTTTCTGAACATACCGGTCAAACCATTGAGCCGGTTGAGAAACTGCTGCGAAAATCCAGAGGGCGAGGTCCTCATCCACGCCTGGAATGCCGCAAGGTCAGCCGGATCGACCTGTGGCTGCGTTGGACCCGTTGTCTCCGCCGCCACGCGGAGAAGTCCTTCGGCACAGATGCTGCTCATTGCGAGTTGAGTCAGGTGCGAGTTGTCTGCCGTATCCCAGCATAGATATAGGTAAGGAACGACGTGTTCACCCAACTCGGTGAGGAAAAAGTCGATAGCCAAGCCCAGTAGCCGCTCAACGTTTTGCATGAACTCAAGCTGCCAGCCAAGCGGCTGTAGCAACGTGTTCCTTGTGGTTTTGGGGGACCGGGTGTCGAGCCGGCGAGCCTCCTGAGTCTCGTTGATCTCTTCGTGACCACGTATCACGCAGCGGCGGCCGAGGACGAACCCGAACGCCCGCGTAACGGCCGTACACACCGCGAAGGCTTCTCGCAGTGGCTCGCCTTCCTTCGGGAGCACCCGCACCTCAAACCAGTCATCGGAGCGTTGTCGTGCCGACACGCATCCGATGCTACATGTGGTGGTCAACCAGTCCCGGCGCGAAGAGCTATGGCCGAAGACCTCATTGCGAACCTTGGTCTCGGTCATCCGCACCCACTGGGGAGGGAGCGGTCCCATCAGGATGCGGAGCGATCGCCCCATCGGCAAGGACGATTCGTGCCGGAGTGTGATTCCAGATGTGCCCAAGTCCCAGACAACATTGGGCAGGTTGGTGTGAGTGCTGTGCCCGTCCCGCGGCATCTGATCGGTGATGAGTTCCCAGTCCTCCTGGGTACGACCCGAGAAGGTGAGGTAGGTCGAGTGCGGGATGAGGCGACCGGGCGTCCCAGACCCGCCGAACAGCAGATTTGTAATCGCGCCGCTACCGTCCGTCACCGCCTGGATGCGAATGCCGGCGTCGGCGTTCCATCTGATCTGCCCGCTTCCGGTGAGCATTCCAATCTCACCGCCGGTGACGGTGAGTGTGGGGACGCCGACCTCGTAGGTGCCACCCAGCAGAGTTTCGATCCAATCTTCAAACACGATGCGATCCTCGAATCCAGCATTTTGACCGTATCACCTACTGACACGAATTACGTTGCGTCGGGTTCGCGCAAGAGCAGATCCTACATATTACCCGACCGGTGCCGGATTTTCTGCCGTCACTTCTCGCAGGATTCGCACGGGTCACGAGGGTGCGAGCCAAGATCCCCTCGGTTGCTTTTCTGTCAGGATAGCCCTCGGTTTTTTACCGCAGGTGGAAAGTGACAATTCCTGCCCGCTTTCCGATCGCGACAAAAAACTTTGTGAGGGCTTTGTTGTGTAATTTTGCCATTTCTTGCTCACTCCCCACTGTGGTAATCGGACCATGAGTTACGCTGGATTCTACATGGATAGGAAGCGTGCAAAGCTTCCAGGGTTTTCAGACGTTTCATTTGGACAGGCCGCCATGACGCCGTTCAGATGTTCGTAACACGATCTCACGCCGGTCCCCGTCTGATGCCGGCGGCGGAAGCGTGCTCAATGAAAACGGGGCGCTTGGCGTTCCTTCAATTAGGAGTCGCACGTAGGCCGTGTAATTGGGCAGATTCGTCAGATCCTGGGGCTGCAATGCCGACCAATCGTTCGTCATTGCGAAACCGCACGCGGCCGAGAGTGACGGCACCTGGCTCTTCGCCGGACCGGAACTTTGCCGGCGGTTCCAATTCCGTGAATGCCGTCGTCTGCAGCCGTTCCGCGTGCACCGATGCGGTCGGCGGATGGAAAAGCGTTGCGAGCTCCTCATGGGACTGCAGAAAACTTGGGCCTGGATTGCCACCACCAAAGGCCGTTTGCAAATGGATGAATGGCTCGCTTTTCCGCAGATGCAGCGTTGCGGTTGCAAGACGATCATCGCTCGTAGCGTGTACTGCGGCGACTAGCTTTTCGAGAAAATGTTCTTGCCAAGAGGACATCAGCAGTTCCAGGTCACGAATGCGTGTCAGACTTGGGGCCATCGGTTGCTCTTTGGTCCACACAAAGGCCTGCGGCAATCGCTCGCTGAATCACGAACACCAACAACACCATGCCAACAACCACCTCTGAGACGACAAGGAGTTTGCCACAGGTGCCCTTCGGTGAGATATCTCCGTATCCAACAGTCGCTATCGTGACAAAGCTGAAATAAATGGCGTCAATGACAGCTGGGAATCCGCCGTTGTATTCCTCATCGCACACCTCTAAATTGGCGAGATGCAACACCCCAAAGGCAACAGCGATTTCCCCATAATGCCAAAGCGTGTTCGCAACGGCCCTTATTGGTGCGGATGTCAAGTAGCCTACTTGCGTATGAAGTTCCACAAGAATGGAAAGAATCTCAATTACTCGGTATGCCGACAAGCCACTGACAACAATCAAAACAACCGGCCACTCCCTGGCCCAGAAAGCCGTCAAATATCCGACCACAAGCAAAGCCGACCATGCGAGCATGTACGTGTCAGATGCCTGCCACACGGGAATTCGTGCCTGATTTTCACTAGCATAATCTTTCTTGAATTGTCCTGTCGCCTTGAGAAACAATTCGACCCAAGTCCGGTAAGGCCAACGCCAAATATTTCGCCCCAGTAGGTATTTGAGGACTGCGATGATCAGTCCGTCCCTTCCACTCGGCGAAAGGAGTTGCTTTCGCTCAGCGTCTTCTCCGGTCAGAATATCAGATGGAGTCGTCATGAGTAACAGCCTAGAATCGTTTCAACATTCAACATAAAACCGCCTCAGTTGAGATGTGTGTTGCTCTTCCGAGGCGGCGGCGCCGCGTCTCGTTTCCGCGGGCATCGCTCCTCGACCGCGTGCGGTGGAGGGACTCGGGGTAATAGCCGTGGCTGCCTACCGGCGTACGGGGCGTTGATGTGATCCTACCAGATGGAATTCGCATCGGCCATGAACGGCTTGAGCCTCACGGGTTCCTTGTGGTGTATGGACTGCGGATATAGATCGACGAGAGACTGCCAGTGTCCCTCATGATCGAGACAAATGGGCGACCTGATGGGATCCGGATCGGCCAGAAAGCTGTCCTGGGTTGCCGCAAACACGAGTCGGCGTCTTCCATTGCACGTCATCCGGGCGGCGAGTGATAAGATGTGGTGGACTCGGTCGATGGATGGGGTGAGAAACGCCAGGCGGAACCGGGGACGTTCCCAAGTCTTTTCGGACGCGTTCCAGTCTGAGAGCAGCGTCTCCTGGTACGCGTCGTAGATCCGCAGCTTCGTGCGAATGCTGTTTTCAGCATTGGAATCGAGAGATTCCGTTCCTTGGTCAAGCTCGAATGCCACGTTGAATGGCTTGCCGCCGAACTCCAAACGAAAGAAACAATCTGGCTGCACCTGGTCGCTGCCGACCGTGAACGTCAATTCGTTCTCGCGGAATACGTGTTGGATTTTTACCCGGCCGGCGTGGCACGCTCGGACGGTCTCGACGATCACTTCCGCCAATTTCAGGGTGTGTTCGAAGAGGGCGGGCGAGATTTCCGCGAAAAACGCACGCAGTGGCTTCTGAGCTTCCGGGCCATAGAATCGCTCGAAGCCGAGCGGTGTCAGTTTATAATACTTCTGCAATCCCCCGCCGGCGTGGGCGGTGGACCATGAACGCACCAGTCCGGTGGCATTCAAAGCCTGCAATCGTTCTCGTAATCGCCGTTCGTCGGTGAATGGTTCACCCTCAAACGATGTGCTCGCCCGAAGCAAGAGTGTCGCCGTGGCCGGCGTCCAACTGAGAAGTCGCAACAACGAGAGATCGCGGGCCGACAGGGTGACGGTGTTTGCCATCTGCCGGTGCGTGAGCGTACCATCTCAGGCCATTACCGATCAATCCGATGAAAGAAGCCCAATACACCAGCGTGGATGACCTGCAGGCTCAGCTCACTCTGCCGGAAGCTGCCGCGAAATGCGGTACGTCACTCGAAGTCCAAGGCAATGGCAAGCAAGTCCGGCTCGACTGTCCGTTCGGCTGCCCTGGTGACCACGCCGGGAAACGCGAGATCTCGGTGGATACGGGAAATCCGCAGAAGGTCTTCTGCTGCCATGCCTACGGCTGCCAGGTGCGGGGAAATCTGTTGACTTTGATGCACGGCTGGCTGACCGGTACGCAGCCGACAGGCGGTCGGCTCAAGGGTATCGAGTTCAAACGAGTGCGGGAGGTCTTGGCAGGGAGGCTGGATACAACACAGGTCGGTCAACCGGAGACAGTAGGCCCAGCGTCTTCGCAGAAGGCGGCAGAATTGGTCCGAAATCTTCCACTCACGGAAAGTGAAAATGAGAAGGCGCGAGAACTCGCGACTCTCGACGAGAAGTTTGTCACGGACGTCGCCCACATGCCGCCAGCCGCGGCTATCTACGTCCGTCGTCACCCCAGCCTTTCTCTCGCATCGATGCAGAAGTGGCGAGTTGGCGTCCTGCCGACTGACGGTGGTGGCGACAAGCGAGCCTGGTCGCTCCGTGGCCAACTGCTGTATCCCGTCCACTCTGAGGACGGACAATTGCTGGCGTGGGTAGCCCGCGATCCGCAATTTGAAATGAAGGATCAAGCCTTTAATCAGCTCCCGCCGGAACAGCGGACCAAGGAAAAGAAACCGGCGAAGCACCGCTTTCCGGTGGACTTTCACCGGGGTCTGGAACTCTTCGGTCAGCAATCATCCCGCCTGAGGGAGCCGGGCTATCGCGAAATCATCTCACGATGCGGCATCATTGTGGTCGAGGGATTCAATGATGTCATCGGGTTAGATGCTCTGGGAATTCCGGCAGTCGCCATCATGTCGAACAAGATCACCACCGGACAGGTCGCGAAGGTCGAGCGCTGGGCAAATGCCCTGGCTGAAGGAAGAGTGACCATCCTATTTGACGCAGACGACGCGGGAGACGAAGGCGCGAAGGAAGCGGCCTGGCAGTTCCTGCAACGGGGTCTCGACGTCCGGCTGGGTTGGTCTCAAGCCATGCACGGCGGGGCGTTCAAGGGCCGCCAGCCCGAAACGCTCACGCGGGTCGAATGGGAGCTGGTGAGTGTACGCGGCTCAGCAAACACGGGATGAGAAACGCGTGTCATGGAAGGCGAAGGCTTGCCGCGGCTCTGCCGCCTCAGAATGGAGCGGGCGTCCGCCGTGCCTCTGGGCACGGACACACCGGACGCCCGCAGCGAGTTTGATGGCGGCGGACGACCACTCGTCGGCAGCAGAGAACCGCTCAGCGGTCGCGACGCCGCAGGGCGCATGGTGCGGGAGCCATGTCGCGGGCCAGCGATAGCTGGTTGCGACCCCCGCCGTGGCGCCGCGTCAGTCACCGAAGAAGTGAGGTGCTAGCGTGTCGTCCCCCGGCGGGGGTCGCGGCAACGGCCGTGACATGGTCTCCGTAATCGCATCGCAACTTCGTGGCTTTCGGAAGCCACCAGAACGGTCGATCTCTGATCGCCTGCCGATCGCCCCTCGATCGCCAGAGGCGGCGGCCGCTCGGCGAAACCGCGGCGAATTTATTTGCTATCTCAGCAACACCGAAACGTTTCCAGGACTTCGGCTTGAAGGCCGCCTGTTTTTCTCTCGCATTGAAAATCCAAGGACCGCTCCGTCGGTCCGCTGGTCCGTCGAAATAAACTTGCTAAAAGCAGGCGGGCAATAGCCCGCTCTCCTTTGTTTATACAGATATTGCTTTGTAATAAGCTTTGTAGACGCGGCAACGAGCCTCATTTCTGGGCCTTCGGAAGCCATTGCGGAGCATGCCCCATCTGAAAAAGGTCCGGCAAATGCCGATAGAAGGTCCGGCGTTTGCCGATAGTTTTGCCGAGAAAAGGTCCGGCAAATGCCGAGTTATCCCGTATCAGGAAATCAACGAACCGTTACCGAAAAAAACGATGTCAGGCGGATGTCTCGGTCGCCTGCTCCTTCTGCGTCAGTACCCACACCGAGTATTCCGGGAACTGAAAATAATCCCGCTCGATCCGGGCAACCGTGGCCTCGTGGGCTGCTGCAAATGACCGGTGCGGCTCCAATCGCTGGTATAGCTCCAGCAGAGTCTTGTATGTCGGAGCATAGTGCTTTCGGCCTTCGGGCGACTGCAGAAATTCCTGCAACTCTGCGGCTCTCTCCAGCTCGTACCGGTGGCGATTCTGCTGTTCCGGCTGTGTGAAGGCGGCATGTTCCGCTTCCCATTGCCGTTGCTCCCGACGCTTCTCGTGAGCGTGCATCCAATCCGGCGGCATCCGATTGTGCTGAACGCCATCGATCAGAAAAGCGGCCGGATTCGCTTTGAAACCCGGAAAGCCCTGGGGCTTCTCGTGCATTGCGGCATCCGTGATTCTCACCCATCGCTGCAGGGCATTGCGGGAACATTCCCGGAACAAGCGGCGGATCCCCGCTTCGTCCACACCGATCTTTCGGAGTGGCTCGTGCAACGGATCATCCGCAATCGCATTCTTTTGGCGTATGGTGCGTCCGGCGAGCGGGTGGCGGAAATACTCCCCCTCATAGAACGTGACGACGTAGGAGCCCTTTCCATGCCTGAGAAACAGATCCTTAGGATCGGCCTGTCCCTTGCCGAGTTCTATGACGTGGTGCGTCAGCAATTCCCGGATGCACTGAGTCAGGTCGTATTTTCGCTTCTTGAGCGGACGCTCGGCAGAAAAGCCGAGCCCGTTGATGGTCAGGTCATCGACGTTCAGAAACACACGCTTCGATCGCCAGAAGCGATCCTTCAGTTTGAGAAACAGCCGTCGCGACGCAGGAGTAAGTCGTCGGTACAGATCAAGATCGAACAACAAATTGCCACCGGTTAATCGGGAAAAGCGGAAGAATGCAGGGTTCCACTCGATCCGCCAGCACCGGTTGTTATCCACCTTGCCGCCGACATCCCCCACTGTCGGCAGCAGAACGCTCAGGAACTGAAAGGCCACCCATTCGTGTGCCTGGGTCTCCGGATTGTAGAAGCCGGTGTTCTGATAACTTGTCGTGGTGAGACGGAGCAACGAGTCCCGCAATTCCGCATACTGGGAACCGCCGGTGTCCATTCCGAGCTGCTGGAGCATCCAGTAGGGAGTCGCCAGTAACACCGATTCGGGATTGGGACGGCTCAGAGTGGATCCGAGTAGTCCCCACAGAATGTATTCATCTATGGATTGCAGTCCGATGGCGGAACGCACCGTGACTTGGGCGGTCTGTTGACCGGCGTCGGTCATGAATTTGTAAGAGGTCTCGAATCGTGGCGTTCTGATGATGCCGCCTTGGAGCGGCCATAGCGCCGTTTCCAAGAGTGATAATTGGGCAATCCCCTCTCGCTCGATGCCCGGCAGGCGGTAGCGGTTGGTCGATGCCGAGCCATCGATGTTCGTTTGGGGCGTCACAGATAATGGACAGAATGGTCCCAATCGCACGAACGGTCAACTTCTTCGGCTTGCGTTAGCATCCGCGTTTGACGCGGAACATGCTCCTGGAACGAGATTTCAGTGGAACAGCCGCCCGAAGAATCCCCGCTTGGGTTTGGGTTGAACCTGTGGCGGCTTTGCGGGTGATTTCGTGGGTGTCCTTGCGGCTGTTTTTTCCGGTGACGTTCTCTTCACCTCGGCCTCGACAGGTTTCGACTTCGTGCGGGGCGATCCATCGGTCAGAACCAACTGCTGCTGCAACGAACCGATTAGGATGTTGCCCTCACGAAGCCGCTCGCTGAGTCCGTCAATCAATTCCATCTGCTTGGCCAGCATGTCGGATTGCTGCGTGATCTGCTGGTTCTTGATGTCGAGTTCCCGGCGTAGCATCGCGAGCAGTTCTGATTCACTGTCATGCTGACTGCGGGCACCAGACCTGTCAGTCCCCTTCTCGGACACAGACTCGGGCGGCACTTCCCGCTGCAACAGTTCTTCGCTGATCCGCCAAGCGAAATTCTCGCCCTTGATGCGGAATTGCTGGACATCCTCGATAGATGGCTGAATTTGTGGTCGATCCGGGTGATTCTCTGTTTCCAAAATCGGATAGATGATCCGGCGGATCGAACTCGGCGACTTGCCCGTACTGCGGGCGGCTTCTTTGACGGTGAGAAATTGGGTCATGGCGGGGGAGGGGAGTAGCTCGTCCAGCCTACCACGCGGACACCGGCTGACAAGGGATTCCGGAAGCATTCCGAATCAGAATCGAGACACCGTTTCGAAACCATCGCGGCACGGTGCCGGGGAGTGACCGAGCGGCTGTCAAACAGGTTTCATCCAATACCGCAATGAGGGTCTCAGGAAAGATACCGGCAGGGGACCGGACCGTGCGGAGCCGGATACCAGTGGAGGGGTGACTGGCAGGTTTCCGAATACGAGCTGCAAGGCCCGTCATGGAATCGCACCGGTACAATTCCAGCATGGTGCAGGAGTCAGCAAAACCGCTTGCGGACTGGCTCCGACGACAGGTCTCCCGACAGGGCCACGGAAGGGGTGCCGGAATATCAGCGCAGGGTTTCAGTGAAAGAGGGGACTGATACCTTTCCCTCGCAGTTCCAGAAGGCATCTCAGGGAACGGTATCGAGAGCCTTTCGGTGTCGTCTCAGTAACGCCGAAGTCGCTTCCAGACTGCATCCAAGGCCCGCCAGACGATACGGAGCGGAGCGTGTCAGACATGTTCCCGCACGGTTGCCACATCATCAGTCAAAGGCACTGTGTAGAAGAGGGGATCGAGGATCACGGGAAGTCAAACTCCCGCTGCACCTCTCGTTTTGGAAGGTCCAAAAACACCTTCCCTTTTGCAGCTTTCCAAAATACTCCCGGCTCAACCCCGATGCATCGCCGGATGGCGATTGCCTGATCTTTGGTGAGATGCTGGAGGAACATCTCCTTGGTCCAGTATTTCGCGTCTCCGACCACCTTCCGGTTTTTCCCGAGCAATTCCTTCATTCGGATTCTCTGGTTGAATCGTCTGTTGTAGAGGGACTCGGGCTTATAGAAGTAAGTGATAAAACCCTTCAAGAATTCGTCATCCGGTTCCAAGGGCTGGATGTACGGCCCGTCTCCCCAATGCTTGTTCCGCGTGGCGTGCAGAGTCTCTCCGGGGTGACGAAAGAGGTCTGTCAGTTCGAGGCTCCATTCGATGTGCGGTTCCGTGACTTGATGGTGGAGACGGCGGCGAGTCTGATGACCTGCGGCTTTCGGGTGATTTATGCCTATACGGAAAGTGATGAAATCTCGCTGCTCTTCGACCGGAGTGAGCAACTCTTCGGACGGAAGCTGCGGAAGTACAATTCGACCTTGGCGGGGGAAGCGAGTGCGAAGTTCTCGCTCCTGCTTGGAACCGTGGCGACGTTCGACTGCCGGATTTCACAATTGCCGAGCCTTGATCTGGTCGTGGATTATTTTCGCTGGAGGCATGAGGATATCGCTCGGAACGCCGTGAGTGCTCACTGTTATTGGATGTGCCGCAGGTCGGGTCTCGACGAGCAACAGGCCACCAAGAAGATTTTCGGCTTGTCGGTCGGTCAGCAGCAAGAATTGCTGTTTCAGCAAGGGATCAACTTCAATGACCTTCCCAACTGGCAAAAGCGGGGCGTCGGGCTGTATTGGGAAGAATATGAGCGATTGTCAGAGAATCGACAGACTGGTGGCGAGGTACAGTCTGTGCGACGGCGAATCAAACGAGATTATGATCTGCTAATGAAAGATGAATACAGCAAGTTTGTGTCCCGTCTTGTGATGCAAGAAATCATTTAGAGCTTGGCAGTCTGACGAATGGACGGGAATAGATCATGGGCACTTCACACGACGACTTCGTCAAATATCCCCGAACACCGCATCTCTTTGGATCGAAGGGGACGGACGATGACAAGCATCTCAGTGAAACTGAATCGACACGTTTTATTGCCGATGACTCATTGATTGTCGAGGAGAAGATCGACGGGACCAATGTAGGTATCCATTTCTCCAACGATGGTGAGATGGTCCTGCAATGTCGAGGTCACCTCATCACAGAAGGCATGCACCCTCAGTACGATCTGTTCAAGCAGTGGGCAGCAGTGAAGCGGTTTGTATTGGAAGACCGACTCAAAGATCAATTTATCCTATTCGGCGAATGGGTCTACGCCCGGCACTCGATACTTTACCGGCAACTGACACATTACTTCTTTGAGTTCGATATCTACGACAAGAACCGGCAGGCATTCCTCGATCTGGAGCAACGCCAGAAACTATTGTTAGATTCGGGAATACTGACTGTTCCGGTCGTCCATTCGGGGTCGCTCGAACGATCTGGCCTCGAAGGTCTAATTGGACCGTCACAGTTCGGCAGTCAGTTCGATAATCCGATGACGAAACGAGCCGACAACTTGATGGAAGGTGTGTACCTGCGAACGGAGGCGGATGGGGTGGTCACGGGCCGTGCGAAATTCGTGCGGCCCGAATTTGTGGAAAAGATTAAGCAGAGCACTCATTGGCAACATCAGATGATGGTGCCGAATGAGTTGGCAGACGGTGTGGATATCTGGTCATGAACTGGCAAGAACTTCAGAAATCATCCATCGACGACATCGTGGCATGGGCCGAGTCCCAGTCATGGTGTCGGGCGATGGCACAGTGTGCTCAGGATGCCGAATGGCATTCGGAGGGTGATGTCTGGACGCACACGAAGATGGTGTGTCAACAGCTTCTCCAGCTAGAGGAATGGTCAACACTTACTCCTCACGAACAGGCCGTGCTGACCTTCACGGCTCTGTTCCATGACGCAGCCAAGCCATTGACCTCAGAGGTCGATCCCGAAACGGGACGGATCACGTCGCACAAGCACTCGATTAAAGGCGAACACCTCGTGCGAGGAGTTCTGCGTAATTTGGATTGTGACTTGGCAATCAGAGAGCAGATTGCCCGACTCGTCCGCTTCCACGGTCGTCCAGCATTCCTATTGGAGCGACCTGATCCGTCTCATGAAGTGATTCGGCTGTCATGGCTGGTCAACAATCGTCTGCTCTATTTGTTTGCACTGGCCGACACTCGTGGCCGAGACACTGACTTGATGACGAGGCCCGTGGAGAATCTGCACTTTTGGAAACTCGTGGCGGAAGAGAATGGCTGCTATTACGAACCTTACAAATTTGCCAATGATCATGCACGCTTCCTGTACTTTCGCCAAGAAAAACCGAATCTGCACTACATTCCACACGAGGACTTCGCTTGTACCGTCACGATGATGTCGGGACTGCCCGGCAGCGGCAAAGACTATTGGCTATCGCATCATCGAGGTGATCTGTCAGTGGTTTCATTGGATGATATTCGTGGAGAGTTAGAGGTCGACCCAACGGGCAATCAAGGCGAGGTCGTCCAACTGGCTCGTGAGCGGTGCCGTGAATATCTGAGGTCGAAAACGAATTTTGCATTCAATGCCACGAACCTTCTGAAAATGACCCGTCAGAAATGGGTTGACCTGTTTAACGACTACAATGCTCGGATCGAATTGGTCTATGTTGAGCCACCGTTTTTTAGCGTCCTTCAACAGAACAAGCAGCGTAGCAAGCCCGTTCCCGAAGATGTCATCCGAAAACTCGCTAAGAATTGCGAGCCGCCGACATGGACTGAAGGGCACTCTTTGAGTTTAAGTGACGGGCGACTGGAGTAGTCGGTCATACCGTAGGTGCCTTCTTCAACTAGAGACTGTCTCCAGCGAACGACGAGCGGAATTCATCTACATGTCATCTCAATCAATGGCTCAACGTGTCGTCTCGTTCTGTGATGTGACCGAGGATCGGCACGTCATAACAGTGACAGTCGGACCAAGCCTTGAGCCAATTATCTTGTCGTTACGACAATCCCCGGACTATCGGCGGGAAGCCGGTTGGGCGAGCTTTCCTAAGCAGACGGCAAACCATTTGAATGAATTTCGGATTCATTACTCGGTCGGAGATGATTGGTTCTTCATCGACTTGGCACCAACCAATGAAAATTACCATTCGGTTCAGCCACTGGGAACGGACGAATGGTTGCTGGTGCGTGGACGATCTCAAAGCGAACAAGATCGAAATGCTCACGTCTATGGATTTGACGGCAATGTCCGGCGTTCGTTTCCCGCTGGTGATGGAATACAAGACGTACAAGTGACTCGGGACTCGCAAATATGGATCAGCTTTTTTGATGAAGGCGTCTTCAGCGATGTCAAAATCGGCCAGTCTGGCCTGATTTGCTTGGATGAACATGGCAGAAAGCTGCGTGATTTCGAAATGATCGCCGGGACAACCGGATCAATTGCCGACTGTTATGCTTTGAACGTCTGCTCGAATCAGGACACTTGGTTGTACTACTACACAGATTTTCCGCTCGTCAAATTGACGGGTGGACGACTGGCGGAGTTCTGGAGAGACATTCCGGTTTCTGGATCGTCAGCCTTTGCCGTGGGACGGAAGAATAACGTCTTGTTTGCCGGAGGCTATCACGAACGAGAAGCTCTCATTGAGGTTCACTTGCCGACGATGAAGAAACGAAGGCTTGAACCCGTCGACGAGGAGGGAACTCGAATCAAACAATTCTCTGCATTCGGTCGGTCCAATTACCTGTACCTAGTGACGGAAGAATCCCTATTTAGGTTGGACGCTTCATGCTCCTGACAATTACCTCCGAGGCATAACGTGCAAATCCACGAATACGCATCACAAGGCAATCGTGACGGAGTTCTTGAGGAGCTTCGGAAGGGAGTGCCCGTTGATTCCCTTAACGATGGGGATTACACGGCGTTGGCTTGTGCGTCGAGAAGCTCACAGGCGGGTGTGGAAGTGCTGGACTTGCTGATCGAAGCTGGTGCCGAAGTTAATTGTGCCGTTGATGAGCAGAAGCACTTTCCACTTGAATTGGCGGCATGCTCGGGCGACTTGAGCAAAGTGCAACGCCTCTTGTCCGCTGGTGCGAGAGTCAAACAAGCCTCATCCAAGGGTTATACCGCACTCATCAACATCATGTATCAACTCCATGAGGCCAAATCACTCGTGCCAATGATTGAGTTGCTATTGAAGCACGGAGGCGAAACCGATTGCTCGACTGACTATGGTGAGTCACCGCTAAGCATCGCATCTCGATTGGGCAGATTTGATGCTGTCAAAGTCCTGCTGGATGCTGGTGCTGATCCGTCACCGCTTCGCTGGACGCCTCTAATGAAGGTCGTCGCCTTAGGCACCGTCGACGAGATGCCGCCGTTGCTGAGTGAAACCACGACGTTGGATGCGATGGACAGCTTTTCCCGTACAGCTTTCCACTTAGCCGCATTGGTGGGAGATGTTCGCAAAACAGGTTTGCTGCACGAACATGGGGCCAAGATCGACCAGCCGGACAATTTCGGAGATACTGCCCTCATGATTGCCGCTGCCCGAGGGAACACCGATATGCTGCGGTGGCTCATTATCCACGGAGCCGACCTTGAAGCAATGAATGGCATGGATTGCACCGCCTTAATGATCGCCGCTGGGGATGGACAGACCGAATCAGTCCAAGTTCTGTTGGAAGCAGGGGCTGATCCAAATTATCGCAATCAGTTCCACAACTCGGCCATCTCAATGGCAGCGAATGAATTTGTCATTCGACTGTTGATGAATTCTGGGGAGGATCTGGCGGATATCTCCACGGAAATGAAACGAATGCTGATCGGTTTGCAAGCCAATGAATCCATCAACGTCAGCGAGTCAGAGTACCGCTCAGGAAAAGATCGTAGGTATGGCAGGTCAAATCCAGAGGTAATGAACATCCCATTCTGGCAAGCGATGGTGCGGGCTGGTTGCAATGCGTATCAACCCAGAAAACAATTCAATGACATGAACCTGTCTGCCGGACCACTCTGGTGCTTCGACCGTTTCGGCATGTCGTTTACGGCACTTCCAGACGGTAGGTTCGTTCAAATCGGCGGGGAACACGAAGACTACTACGATCCGGACTTCTGCATCTACAACGAAGTCGTTGTCCACGACCGCTCGGGAACATTTCAGATCATGGGTTATCCCGAGAACCTGTTCCCACCCACTGACTTCCACTCTTCCACGTTTGTCAACGGAATCATTTACATCATAGGTCGGCTGGGATACCACGGTACGAGAAAGTTCGGTTTCACGCCGGTATATCGCTTGAATTGTCACACTTGGAAGATTGAACCCGTGCAGACCAGTGGTGCAAATCCGGGCTGGATCTACGAACAAAAAACTTCGTTCGATGGTGCAACCAGTCTCGTCGTCTCGGGTGGTAAGATCTGTAAAGAAGTCGATGGCGAAGAGCAACATGTTGAGAATGAGGATCGGTACTCTCTGGACCTTACAGACACGAAGTGGACTCGCATTCCATGTGGGAACGGTGTAAAGGAACCATCAACTAGAGGTCCGTGATTCGCTCTCGGTCTGGTAGTAACTCTGTACGAGATCCCGATGGATGATGTGTGGCGTTATACGCCGATCAATCCGCCAATTAAGAGCAACCGAGGGGGAGATTGCACATGCAGATCCGTGAAATGAAGCTTGCCGACTTGAGCAAATTGCAGTCACGAGTCTACCGGTGTGACTTCGGCGGCACACACAACCCTAAAGCGTTGATTTTCGAGTTCTCTGGCAAATACGGCATCGGTTCGGAGGGCAACAGAGACGCCGATTACATGGAGGCGATCACTTCGGCATGGCTCTCGATCTGTAACACAAATGCCGTTGTTTTCGATCTCAGGCAAATGGAATACGAGTGGGGGAACAGCATCTGGAATGTACTTCGCTGCGAAGTAAGTGAAACCGATCATGCTGATGGGGAGCCTCCCAAGGTGTTCCCAATTGCGATTGTCGTTTCGGACTTGTGCAGAAACGGATTTTCGACATGCCAAGGCATGGTGCCGCCGATGTTCGACGACCTCGATGATGCACTGCGTTTTGTCGAAGCACCTGCCCGTACCTACCTCGAATCTTGGTTTCGATGGCTAGACGCCGGCGTAAAATGACCTCAGTGCGTAAAGACTTGTTGACAGTTGGCATTCGTCATCACCAAATGCAATCAGAAAGAGACCATGAGCGAATTCATTGAGTTCAGCGTCCAGAACGCCGAACGATTTTCGGCTCTTCAGAAAGTGTTCAATGAAATAAAGCATGACAAGGATGCAGACGACTGGCGGACGAACGATGAACTGCTTCAGTTTTTCGATGCGGAATCGCTGAGTCACTTCTACTGGCCACTCAGTGACGAGCGACTTCAACGATTGGAAGACTTGCGTACTCGACCCACTATCATCACGCCGACCGAGCATACGGCGGGGGAAACTTGGGACTTTGATTCGCTCATTGACGCACTCGTGAACGGAGAGTACGAACTTCAGAGTTGCGAAATGGTTGATCCCACTCAAGCTCGATTGAATTTCTACTCGCTGGCGTATACGATGGACCCCGAAAACTGGACCAGGAAATAAGGTAGAGTTTCATACCTGATTTTCTGGGAGGGTTGATGGCCAAGAAACGTAAGGTTCACAGCGTGGAGTTCAAGGCGAAAGTGGCCTTGGCGG